>JBDSGA010000218.1:0-5230 GCA_039919235.1 Thermomonas sp.
TTCACCCGCAGCCTGGCCACCCTTGGCTTGATCAGTACGCTGGCCTTAGCTTCCACCGCCATTGCCGCGCTGAAGGTGGGCGCCAAGGCGCCGGATTTCAGCGCGCCTGCCTATCTCGCCGGCGAACCGTTTACCTTCAATCTTGCCGACGCACTGAAGAAAGGCCCGGTAGTGGTCTATTTTTTCCCGGCCGCGCACACCTCCGGCTGCAATGTCGAGGCCCATCTGTTTTCCGAGGCGATCGGCAAGTTCAAGGCGCAACACGCCACGGTGATCGGAGTGACCGCTGGAAATATCAGTGAACTGGCGGACTTCTCCAAGGAAACCGAACACTGCGGCGGCAAGTTCGCGGTGGCCGCCGACGATGGCGCGAAGATTGCCAAGCAATACGACGCGCTGCTCAAGATGAAGCCGGGTTGGTCGGATCGCACTTCTTACGTGATCGCACCGTCGGGCAAGATCGTGCACGCCTATTCGGCATTGAGCCCAAACCAGCACGTCAAGGAAACGCTGGATGCAGTGCTGGCGCTTGCGAAGAAATGATTGCCGTCATATGCCTTCAGGATCTTGGTCACTCAAATAGATAGGCGGTTTGGCGGACGACAATTCCTCGGTCTTGATGCATGATCGCAACAAGGGGGCCCAGCGGTATGGGCCGGAATTGCTTGAACGCATGCGCAAACGGATTGCCACATGGGTGACCTTGGCCGTCGGCTTACTGGCAATCCTGTCCGCGATTTCGGCTGCCCTTTATTTCGCGCACCGGCTAAGCACTACCGAGGAGTCCAGGATTGCCGCGACAATATCGGCATCACTACTCAATCGCGCCAATACGGTGGGGCGGAAGGCGCTGGACAGCTATCAGCTGTTGGATCGCGCCCATTTTGCCGACCCATGTTCAGAAGCAGGGCTCGCGTTGATGCGCTACGGATGTGCTGCGTAGGCCTGCCAACGACCCGCAACAGGCTCATCTGGCGCGAACAGGCGCCTGTTGGGATGCGCACTTTCATTGCGCTGCACGCAGGGTGCTGCGCAACCCAGCGGCCTTATTTTTGGCGCTGCAGGACCTACAATGAGCCTTTGACGCTGCGTGCCCTACACTAGTGGCCCCAATGAATCAGGTTGAATGATGGCGAAGCCAAATTATTCGTTCGAAAAACGCCAGCGCGAACTCGCCAAGCAGAAGAAGCAAGACGAGAAAGAAGCAAAGAAGCGCGCTGAGCGCGAGGCCGCCAAGGCCAAGGCCAATCCCGACGGCGACGGCGAAGCCGCTACGCCGGAATAACCGGCGTTTCAGCGCAACACGCATTAGCTGGGCAGAAAGTTCGCCAATTCGGTATTGCGCTGGAATTCGAAGATCAAATGCGTCTGGATATGCGCCACTTCCGGCCGCTCGGTGAATGCGGACAAGGTGAAGTCGCGCATGTGCTGGCTGTCGCGCACGCCGACATGCACCAGGAAATCCTCCGCGCCGGCCACGTGATAGAACGCCAGGACCTCGGGCAGCTTGCGCAAGTGGGCGTGGAAACTGTCGAGCAATTTCCGCGAATGCCGGGTCATGCGCACCGCGACCAAGGCCTGCAGGCCGATGCCGATCGCCTCCGCAGCGATCTCGGCATGGAAGCCCTGCAACACGTTTGCCTCGCGCAAGCGACGCACCCGCTCAAGCGCGGTCGAGGGTGCGATTCCCGCATGTTCGGCCAGGTCTTTATTGGCCAGCCGTGCGTTCTTCCGCAGTAGCCGCAATAACTCGAAGTCGATTCGGTCCAGTTCCATGGGAAGGAGCATAGACGAAATTTAATTCGGCTAGGCTTTTCCACATCGCAGCTGCTTTCATAATTGACGCACCAAACCAAATCAGGTGCGTCATGTCCTCTTCCACGCCTTCCGCATTCGAGACCCGCGTCGTCCACGCCGGTCGCGAGGATTTCAGGCAACTGGGCGTGCATGCACCGCCGATTGATTTGTCGACCACCTACCCGGTTGCGGACCTCGATGTGGGCACCGCCAGCTTCGATGCGCTGGTCGCCGGCCAGGCCACGGCGGCCAATCCGATCTATGCACGCTTGCACAACCCGACCGTGGCGCGGGTAGAGCGTGCCATCGCCAATCTGGAGGGCACCGAAGCCTGCGTGGCCTACGGCTCCGGCATGGCTGCACTCACCGCACTGCTCGGCGCGATGCGCCTGCAAGGCGGCCGCCACGTGTTGGTCGTGCGTCCGCTGTATGGCACCTCAGACCATCTGCTTGCGTGCGGGCTGACCGGGCTGGAGGCGGAGTTTGTCGATGCCGGAGACATCACTGCTAATCTGCGCGCAGAGACCGCACTGGTCGTCATTGAGACCCCGGCCAATCCCACACTTGACCTGGTCGATATCCGCGCGGTCGTCGCGGCTGCCGGACACGTGCCGGTCGTGGTCGATTCCACCTTCGCCACACCCGTGTTGCAGCAACCTGCCCTGCACGGCGCGCGGTACGTGTTGCACAGCGCGACCAAGTTCCTCGGCGGCCATGGCGATGTGATCGCTGGCGTGCTGTGTTGCAGCGAGGCCGATGCCGCAGCGCTACGCCAAGTGCGCGCGGCCACCGGCGCCCTGTTGCATCCACTCGCCGCTTATCTGCTGCACCGCGGCTTGCCGACGCTCGCATTGCGGGTTGAGCGTGCGCAAGCCAATGCCATCGACATCGCGCAACGTCTCATGCGCCACCCCGCCATCGCCAAGGTGTTCTATCCGGGGCTTGGCACCGTGCGCAACAGTGCATTGGCCACCACGCAGATGAGCGGCCCCGGCTGTTTGATGGCCTTCGAATTGCATGGCGGGCACGCCGCTGCCGCAGCCGTCATGGCGTCGGTGCGCTTGATGACGCCCGCCGTCAGCCTGGGCTCGGTGGATACGCTGATCCAGCATCCGGCCGGCCTGACCCATCGCGTGCTGGACGAAGCAACCCGGGCCGCTACCGGCATCACACCGGGGCTTCTGCGCTTGTCCGTTGGCATCGAACATGCCGATGACCTGTGGAATGACCTGTCGCAGGCGCTCGACGTGGCATCGCGCATGGACCAGGCGGCCTGACGCGCAAGGTGAAGGGCACGTAGGTCGCTACACTGCATGCCCTGTTGCACCGGCCACCCACATGACCGATCTACCCGAACCGATGCGCCTTGCCCATCGCGTCGCCCAGTTGTTCGGTTGTTCGCGCGATGACGCCGAGCACTACATCCGCAATGGCTGGGTCACGGTCGATGGCGTGGTGGTGGAAGCGCCGCAACATCCGGTCACGGTCGAGCTGGTCGAACTGCACGGCGGCGCGCGTCTGGAACCAGTGGAACCGGCCACCATCCTGTTGCACAAGCCTGCCGGCTACGACACGATCAGCGGCAAGAATCCCGCGTCCGCATTAGTGAAGCCTGAAACGCACTGGGCGGATGACCCGTCAGGCATTCGTCCGCTGCAGCGCCACTTCCATCGATTGACGCCGATGGTGACGATGGATGCCGAGGCCAGTGGCCTGATGGTGCTGACCCAGGATGGCCGCGTCTGGCGCCGATTGTCCGAAGATGGCGACGAGATCGAGCAGGAATACCTGGTCGAAGTCAGTGGCGAGATTGCCGCCTATGGCTTGCGCAAACTCAGCCACGGGTTGCACTATAACGGTCGTCCCTTGCCGCCCTGCAAGGTCAGTTGGCAGAACGAAATCCGCCTGCGCTTCGCGATCAAGGGCGTGCAAGGCGGGCAGCTGCGCGACATGTGCAAGCAAGTCGGGCTCGACGTTGTCGCGATGCGTCGCCTGCGTGTCGGCAAGATTCCGATCGGCAAGGGACCCGATGGCGCGATGCCGCCGGGTCAGTGGCGCTACCTGCGGGTCGGCGAGCGGTTCTAGCCTTTCCTCACGCCGTCGGCCGACAGCGTGCGCAAATTTTATTGATGTGCCAACGCGAACTCGATGCCGCCGCGCACGGCAGCCACTTGCGCGTCATTGCATTGTTGCGGCGTCGCGCGCGGGCTGTCCGGATAGACCTCGGTGGTTGTCTTGTAGCGTGCACCGGTGATGCCGGCGCAAAGGCCCAGTGGGCCAAGTGCGTATTCGATGACGCCCGGTGCAACCACGCGTGAGCCGATGATCTCGCCTTGCGCATCGGCCAGTGCGATATGGGTGACCTTGGCGACGGCATCGATCATCGCCTGCTGGAATGCGGGCTGCGGCGCCTCACTGTCGTCCACCAGGTAGAAGCCGTCCGGAATCAAGCCCGGCTCGAACGGCGTGCCATCGCGCGCGGCCAGTGCTGGCCGAAACTCGGATTCGTCGCTGTCGGTGGTTTCGTGCAGGTCGATGTGCATCAACACGCGATTGCTCAGCGGCGCCACCAGACGCATCAATGCAGCCGATTCCTGCGCCGGGCTGCCCTCGTGGAAGCACCGATTCGGATCCAGCGCATCCGCATTCCAGCGCTGGATCCGCTCGTATCCCCATGGGCTGACGCAAGGCGCGACCAGCAGGTTGACCCGCCCTGCGTAGTGGGCAGCATGCCGTTCGACGAACTGCAGGGCGCCATGCACGCCACTGGTTTCGTAACCGTGTACGCCACCCGTCACCAACATCACCGGCAAATCGTCTTGCCACTGACGGCTCCTGATCGCGAACAGCGGATAGCGATCTGGCGTGTAATCGAGCTCACCGTATTGTTCGATGTCGAAATCGGCGCTCTGGCGTTCGATAAGCGTCACCACCTCGTCAGCGTAGCTGCGCTGCACGCGTTGGCTGGCGCGCCATTCGGCCTTTTCGCCAGTGCCCCACGGCTGGCCGGGTGTACCGATTGGATACTGCAATGTCGTTGTCATGTTAGGCGGCCTGCGGGTGCTGGAGATGGGCGGACGTGCATGCGGCGATCAAGGCGCGGGCTGTATCTCTGGCAGCAGCGGAATCGCCAAGGTGTGCTTGCCATCACCCGTCGCGCCCGTGCGCATGTTTGGCGGGATGTGGCCTACATCTCCGACCGCAATCACCTTGATGCGGCCATCGGCCTCGATCCGAATCGTGGTGATGCTGGCATGGCCGACCGACATTTCCAGCCATGCCTCAGTGTCCACGCCCAACGCACGTGTGGTCAGATAGCGGATCACGTTGCCATGGCAGACCAGCATATCGGCCTGATCACGTGACGTTCCCGGCTTGAAGAAGCGCGCGAACACGCGATCCAGTTGTAGTTTGCACGCGGCGAGATCAGCGG
>JBDSGA010000219.1:0-4946 GCA_039919235.1 Thermomonas sp.
GCCGTGGTTCAATTGATCGACACTGCGCCATCAATATCGAGTCATTGAAACCCACACCGGAATCGTCATCGAAGCCAATGAACGAACCCACGAATCGAAAGTCTGTTGAGGGCCATGGCGTGCACGCGATGAAGACCACCCTGCTGTCCACCGCGCTTGCGGCAAGTCTGTTGTTGTTGCCCGCATGCAAAGGCAGTGATCCGCAGGCAGCAGCCCAGGCCGCTGCTACGCAGAGTGCCGGAAAAGAGCTGGCCGCCGATGCCGCGGCAAAGCAATTTGACGAAGCCGTAGCCGCGCAGGATTGGCGGATGGCGCGTAACTACGGCGAAATCCTGCAGGTTGAACATCCGACGTCAGCGGCTGCCGCACGGATCAAGCAGAAGCTTGAAGAAATCAAGGCCAAGGCAGCAACCGAACAGCAGCAACAGCGGCTGTCGGCGTTGTGGTCGTACGGCGACGAGCCGGTGAAAACGGGCGGACACCAGCTATCGGCGGCGATCTACTCGCAGGAGCCGGTCGATACCGACGGCACCGGCGCGCATCCTATCCGCCTGATCTTCCGCGATCATCCGGACTGGGGCCGCAGCGCCTACCTGGTGCTGGAAGCCGGCGACTTCGATTGCTACAAGGGCTGCCAGCTCAAGGTCACCGTGGATGGCAAGACGCAGACATTGCCCGGTTCACGGCCGAAGACCGATGAGGCCATCGCCATGTTCATCGACGACCACAAGACGCTTTGGAAACTTGCGAAGAGCGCCCAACACCTGTCAATCGAATTCCCGACCAAGACCGTCGGCAAGCGCAGTGCAGATTTTGAAATCGGCGGTTTGAATGCGTCGAAATTGCCGAAATGGAACTAGTCGACTGACAACCAGGCCGCAGCCTCAGCCCATCGCATACCCGAACTGCTGCCGGAACTGCTGCGAGAACTCGGCGTAGTCGAAGCGCTGGTTCTGGGTGCCAGGGTGCTCGACCTTGAGCGCGCCCATCAGGTTGCCCATGCGGCCGATGGTCATCCAGTCGTAGCCCTTCTCGATGCCGAAGATCAGGCCGGCGCGGAAGGCGTCGCCACATCCGGTCGGATCGGTGATGCGGCGCTCATGCGCGGGCGGGACGTCGTGGATGGCGCCATCGGCGTGGATCATCGCGCCCTTGGGGCCGCGGGTGGCGATGTAAGCCTTGACCTTGCCGGCGATCTCCGCCTCGCTCCAACCGGTGCGTTCGACCAGCAGGTTGGATTCGTAGTCGTTGACGGTGACGTAGTTGGCCTGTTCGATGAACGCGCGCAGTTCTTCGCCATTGAACAGCGGCATCGCCTGGCCGGGATCAAAGATGAAGGGGATGCCGGCCTCGGCGAATTCGGTCGCGTTCTGGATCATGCCATCGCGCCCGTCCGGACTGACGATGCCGATGCTGACGCCGGGCACGTCGCGCACATGGTTTTCGTAGCTGCGCATCATCGCGCCGGGGTGGAAGGCGGTGATCTGGTTGTTGTCGAGATCGGTGGTGATGAAGGCCTGCGGGGTGAACAACTCATCGATCACCTTGACCTGCGACAGGTTGATGTCCTGCTCCTCGAACCACGACCGATAGGGGCCGAAGTCCGCGCCGACGGTCGCCATCGGGATCGGATCGCCGCCCAGCAGCTTGAGGTTGTATGCAATGTTGCCAGCGCAGCCACCGAATTCGCGGCGCATCCGTGGCACCAGGAACGACACATTGAGGATATGCACCTTGTCCGGCAGGATGTGGTTCTTGAAGTGGTCGGGGAACACCATGATGGTGTCGTAGGCCAAAGAACCGCAGATCAGGGCAGACATCGTGGACTCGGGGTTGGGCAGGGGTGGCCGCACAGGTTAACGGCAGCCGTCCCACGCGGCCAGTACGGCGGGATTCTCCTTGCCCGCGCCCGGGTGCATTGTTAGGCTAGCGGGTCCCGGCTTCGGCTGCGGTCTATACCGCGCCCCGCGCGCGCCCATTCACTTTCCGGCAGCCCATAGCGCATGTTCAAGTTCCTCGGCCGCTACTTTTCCAGCGACCTCTCCATCGACCTCGGTACGGCCAACACCCTGATCTATGTCCGTGGCCAAGGCATCGTGCTCAACGAACCTTCGGTAGTCGCGGTACGCCAGGACCGCGGTGGTGGTGCACGTTCGGTCGCGGCGGTCGGCAGCGAAGCCAAGCAGATGCTGGGCCGCACCCCCGGCCACATGACCACGGTGCGGCCGATGAAGGACGGCGTGATCGCCGACTTCACCTACACCGAGGAAATGCTCAAGCACTTCATCCGCAAGGTGCACAAGTCGCGCTTCCTGCGCCCCAGCCCGCGTGTGCTGGTGTGCGTGCCGGCCGGCAGCACCCAGGTGGAGCGGCGCGCGATCAAGGAATCGGCCGAGGAGGCCGGCGCCCGTGAGGTGTACCTGATCGAAGAACCGATGGCGGCTGCGATTGGCGCCGGTATGCCAGTGACCGAGGCGCGCGGCTCGATGGTGGTTGACATCGGCGGCGGCACCACCGAGGTCGCGGTGATCGCGCTCAATGGCATCGTCTATTCGCAGTCCGTGCGTATCGGCGGCGATCGTTTCGATGAGTCCATCATCGCGTTCGTGCGTCGCCATCACGGCTTGCTGATTGGTGAATCCACCGCCGAGCGGATCAAGGTGGAACTCGGCAACGGTTACCCGCAGGCGCAGGTGCGCGAGATGGAAATCTCCGGACGCCACCTTGCCGAAGGCGTGCCCAAGATCATCACCATCAATTCCAACGAAGTGCTTGAAGCGCTGCGCGAGCCGCTGGCCGGGATCGTGGCCGCGATCCGCCTGGCACTGGAACAGACACCGCCGGAATTGTGCGCGGACGTCGCCGAGCGCGGCATCGTGCTGACCGGTGGCGGCGCGTTGTTGCGTGATTTCGACCGCCTGATCAGCGAGGAAACCGGCCTGCACGTGCAGGTGGCGGATGATCCGCTGACCTGCGTCGCGCGTGGCGGCGGACGGGCGCTGGAGCTGATCGACATGCACGGAAACGAGTTCTTCACGGCGGAATAATCGTTCAGAGGCGAGCCCTCCAGGGTTCGCCCCAGAGCAGCGCAACAAAATTTTTGAGTTTCCTTGCGCTCCGCAAACGGCGGAGTCGTTTGCGTTGGCCCCTGCATGGGCCAAACTGTCGCTTCGTTCATTACCGCATTCAACGCAACGGTTCCCTACGTGCCGACCTACGCCGGTTCATCAGCAGCCCGCCCTGGCGAAGTCGCCGGCGTTCTGCGCCTGTTGGCGCTGCTGGTGTTGTCCGTCGTGTTGATGGTGTTGGACCACCGCGGACAATGGCTGCAGAAATCGCGCGCCCAAGCGGAAATCGCCGTGCAGCCGTTGTGGTGGCTGGCCAGCCTGCCATCGCGGCTGGGCACGGGGTTGCGCGAGGACGCGGTCACCCGCAAGCAGTTGGCCCGCGATAATCGGATCTTGCGCAACGCATTGCTCATCAGTGGCGCGCGCAATGCACGGCTGCAGGCATCCGCGTTGGAAAACGCCCGCCTGCGCGGCTTGCTGGCCAGCGCCGAACGCGGGCGGCTGGACGTGCAACTGGCGTCTATCCTCGACATCGATCTCGACCCCACCCGCCAACGGCTGGTGCTGGATGCCGGCAGCGCCGGTGGCGTGAGCGAGGGCCAAGTAGTGATCGATGCCGGCGGCTTGATGGGGCAGGTGATTGCGGTCACCCCGGCGACTGCCAACGTCTTGTTGATCACCGATCCCGACCATGTGGTGCCGGCAGTGGTGGCGCGCAGCGGCGTGCGCCTGATGGTCTACGGCGCCGGGCGCAGTGACGTCCTGCTTGCCACCGACATCCCGCTGTCGGCCGACGTGCGCGCTGGCGATGTATTGCTGACCTCGGGCTTGGGTGGGCGGTTCCCGGCGGGGTTCACGATCGGCACCTTGGGCACCCTGCAACCGGATGACAGCCGTGCGTTCCTGCAAGGGGACGTGACCCCGGCCGCGCAGTTGGATCGTGGGCGCGATGTGCTGTTGTTGCGCGGTTACAAGCCGGTCCAGCCCGTCGCCGTGGCAACCGCTGCCGTCCTGCCTGCCGACAAGCCTGCACCGCCACGGACGCCGCGCCCATGAGCCGGATGCGTCGCAACGGCTGGGTATTGCCGGTCAGCCTGCTGCTGGCGTTGTTGCTGGGGCTGGTACCGCTTCCCGAGACGTTGCAGCCGTTGCGTCCGTATTGGCTGGCGTTGGTGCTGGCTTATTGGATTCTGGAAGAGCCGGACAAAATCGGCGGGGGCGCGGCGTTCGTGCTCGGCTTGGTCGCAGACCTCGCATTTGGCGGTCTGCTGGGCGAGCAGGCGATGCGGCTGGTAATCCTCGCCTTCATCCTCGACCGTTTTCGCCCACGCATGCGCTTCTTCCCGCTGTCGCAACAAGCCGTCGCGATTGGTGGGCTGCTACTCAATGATCGGGTGGTCAGCCTGGTGATCCATCTGGTCCTGGGCACGGTGCAGCTGCCATGGACGTATTGGGTCGCGCCGTTGTTGGGCATGCTGCTGTGGGCACCGCTTTACCTGGTGCTGGATGCGCTGCGGCTGAACCGACGCAACTGACCGATGCTACGTCGCGACCGCCAACTCAAGAACCATGCCGCCGAAGCGAACCTGTTCCATCGGCGCGCACTGGTCGGCTTCGTGGTGGTGTTGCTTGCTTTGGTCGGTTTGGGTGCGTGGTATTTCCGCCTGCAGGTCCTCCAGCACGCCGAATTCGCAACGCGCTCGGAGGCCAACCGTTTGCGATTGGTGCCGGTGGTGCCGGCGCGTGGGCTTATCCTGGACCGCAAGGGCCGCATCCTGGCCGACAACGTCGCCGAGTGGCGGCTGGACGCAGTCCCCGAACGTGCCGGCAACGGCGAAGCCCTGCTGGCGAAACTGCAACCCTTGCTTGGCCTGGACG
>JBDSGA010000220.1:0-3449 GCA_039919235.1 Thermomonas sp.
CCACGACGGCGGACGCCTTCCAGGCCTTCATCGCCCACAACGACCTGCACGCGCGGATCTACGACAAGCTGGCCACGGTTGATGTCGAAGACGTACCCGCGCTGACTGCTGCCGGTGCGCTGATCCGCGGCTGGGTCATGGACGCGCCGCTGCAGCCCGAACTTGACGCCGATATCCGCAGCGCCTACGCGAAACTGTGCGCGGACAACGGTGGCAGCGATATCGCCGTGGCGGTGCGCTCCTCTGCGACCGCCGAAGACCTGCCAGACGCTAGTTTCGCGGGCCAGCAGGAAACCTACCTCAACGTCACCGGCGTCGCTGACGTGGTGCGCAAGGTCAAGGAAGTCTTCGCCAGCCTCTACAACGATCGCGCGATTGCCTATCGCGTCCATCACGGCTTTGCCCATGAGGACGTGTTTCTGTCCGCCGGCGTGCAGCTGATGGTGCGCTCCGATTGCGGATCCTCCGGCGTGCTGTTCACCCTGGACACCGAATCCGGTTTCCGCGACGTGGTCTTCGTCACTGCCAGCTATGGCTTGGGCGAAATGGTCGTGCAAGGTGCGGTCAATCCTGATGAGTTCTACGTCTACAAGCCCACGCTGCGCGCTGGCAAGCCCGCGATCCTGCGCCGCTCGCTGGGTAGCAAGCAGTTGCAGATGGTGTACTCCGATGTCCCCGGCGAACGCGTGCGCACCGAAGACACCTCCGCCGAGCAGCGTGGCCGTTTCTCGATCTCCGATGAAGACGTGCAGGAATTGTCGCGGCAGGCGCTGACCATTGAACAGCATTACGGCCGCCCGATGGATATCGAATGGGGCAAGGACGGTGTCAGCGGCAAGCTCTACATCCTGCAGGCGCGCCCCGAGACGGTGAAGTCACGCGCGCATGCCACCCAGATCGAACGCTACAGCCTCGGCGAGCGCGGTGACGTGCTGTCCGAAGGGCGGGCCATCGGCAGCCGCATCGGCAGCGGTGTTGCGCGCGTGGTGCGTTCGCTGGATGACATGGCGCGAGTACAGCCCGGTGACGTACTGGTCGCCGACATGACTGACCCGGACTGGGAACCGGTGATGAAACGCTCCGCCGCCATCGTTACCAACCGTGGTGGCCGCACTTGCCACGCCGCGATCATCGCGCGTGAGCTTGGCGTGCCCGCCGTGGTCGGCACCGGCGATGCGCTGGACCGGATCAAGGATGGCGACGTGATCACCGTGAGCTGCGCGGAGGGCGATACCGGCTTCATCTACGCCGGCGCCCTGCCCTTTGAGCGCATCACCACCGACCTTGGCAACATGCCGCCGGCCCCGCTCAAGATCATGATGAACGTGGCCAACCCGGATCGTGCGTTCGACTTCGGAATGTTACCGAATGCGGGCATTGGCTTGGCGAGGCTGGAAATGATCATCGCCAGCCACATTGGCGTACATCCGCGGGCATTGCTGGAATATGACCTGCAGGACAGTGCGACCCGCGCGAAGATCGATGCGCGCACCGCGGGCTACGCAAGCCCGGTCGATTTCTACGTCGATCGATTGGCCGAAGGTATTGCCACCATTACGGCCTCAGTGGCACCGAAGCCGGTCATCGTGCGCTTGTCCGATTTCAAGTCGAACGAATACGCCAACCTCATCGGCGGCGCGCGTTACGAGCCGCATGAAGAGAATCCGATGCTCGGCTTCCGCGGCGCCAGCCGCTACATCGACCCATCATTCAAGGATGCTTTCGCGCTCGAATGTCGCGCGGTCAAGCGCGTGCGCGAAGAGATGGGGCTGGACAATCTGTGGGTGATGATCCCGTTCGTGCGCACGCTGGATGAAGGTCGCAAGGTGATCGAAGTGCTGCGCGAGAATGGTCTCGTCCAAGGTGATATCTGCGGTGATGGCGGCGGCCTGAAGATCATCATGATGTGCGAGCTGCCATCGAACGCGCTGATGGCCGACGAATTTCTCGACATCTTCGATGGCTTCTCGATTGGCTCCAACGACATGACCCAGCTCACCTTGGGTCTCGATCGTGACTCGGCGATTGTTGCCGGGCTGTTCGACGAGCGCGACCCCGCGGTCAAGAAGATGCTGGCCATGGCGATCAAGGCGGCGCGTGCACGCGGCAAGTACATCGGCATTTGCGGACAGGGCCCAAGTGATCATCCCGATCTCGCGGTATGGCTGATGGAACAAGGCATCGAGTCAGTGTCCCTGAATCCGGACACGGTGGTGGATACCTGGCTGGCGCTGGCCCGGTCTAAGGAATGACCAATCCTGTTGTAGCGACCTCTGCGGAGTTTGATCCCCGTGCATGGTTGAGCGCGGGGCTGATCGACAAGGCGTGGGACCTCGGTGCGGCATTGCTGATCATGCTCATCGGCTGGTGGTTGGCGAAGCGTGTGGTCAACTTGGTCGACAGAGCCCTGCAGCGGATGCAAGCGGAGGACATCCTGCGCGGGTTCGTGCGCAATGCAGTGTTCGCCGCACTGATGGTGGTGGTGGTGATCGCTGCGCTGCAGAAGTTCGGCGTACCGACCACTTCGCTGCTCGCCATGTTGGGCGCCGCCGGTTTGGCGATTGGCCTAGCATTGAAGGATTCCCTATCCAACATTGCGTCTGGCCTGATGCTGATCGTGCAGCGACCGTTCAAGGCGGGCGACTCCGTGCAGGTCGCTGGCGTGGAAGGCGTGGTGGAACAAGTGCGCATCTTTACCACGCGCATGCGCACTTACCAGAACGAATTGATCGTACTGCCCAACAGCGAGATCACCACCAAGCCCATCGTCAATCTGACCTACAAGCCGTTGCGTCGCGCCGATATCGCAGTGGGCATCGGCTACAACGAGCGCGTGGACCGCGCCCGTGAAATGCTGCTTGCCGTCGCCAAGGCCAACCTCAGCGTCCTGCGCAAACCGGTCACCGAGGTGATCGTGACTGGGCTTGGCGAGAGCAGCGTTAACCTGGTGCTCCGCGCATGGATCAAGACCGAGGTGTTCGTGCAGACCCGCAGCGAACTGATAGAAGGTGTGCATCGCGAATTCAGCGAAGCCGGCATCAACATGCCGTACCCGCAACGCGACGTGCATGTGTACCAGCACACTGTCGCGGATATGGCGAGCGCCGCAATCGACTCCGGCACGAAAGATCCGATTGCTGCAGCGGCGGCCGCAGGCAGCGATTGAAACGTGCTTCAGCCGTGGATGCGGTTGCGGCCAGCGCGCTTGGCTTCGTATAGCAAGGCATCCGCGCGACTGAGCAGTTTTTCGTAGTGCGAAAGCCCGCTGCGTTCTGCCACGCCGCCGCTGATGGTGAGTTTCCAGCCGGGCGCAAACGCGCTGCAATCCAGCCGTTCCACCGCCCAACGCAATCGCTCGCAACGATGCCGGGCCTCATCCAGCGGCAAGCCTTTGAACATCACAACGAATTCTTCGCCGCCCCACCGCGCCAGCATCTCCAGCCCGCCCA
>JBDSGA010000221.1:0-6521 GCA_039919235.1 Thermomonas sp.
AGTGGCGACCTGCATGGCGACATCCCGTCAAAGCCGTTCGGCGACTTGTCGGATTTCGCCTGGTCGGCCGACGGCAAACAAGTCGCAATGAGCGTGCGTGCGTCTGATCGCAGCGAACCGTGGTCAACCAATTTCGACATCTGGCTGGTCAACGCGGACGGCACTGGCGCTCGCAATGTCACCGCCGCGAACAAGGCGTGGGATGCAGGTCCGGTCTTCAGCGCCGACGGCAAGACGTTGTACTACCGCGCAATGAAGCGGCCCGGGTTCGAGGCCGATCGCTTTGCTTTGATGGCGATGGAGTTGGCCAGTGGCAAGAGCCGCGAAATCGCACCGAAATGGGATGCGTCGGCTGATGGCATCGCCTTGTCTGCCGATGGCAAATGGATCTACACCACCGCGCAGGAACTTGGCCAGCACCCGTTGTTCCGCGTCTCGCTGGCGAACGGCGAGGTGGAAAGCGTGGTCAAGGACGGCAGCGTGTCGAGCTTTGCCATCGCCGGACCCACGCTCGCTTTCTCGCGTAATTCGATGCAGAGCGGCGACGTGATCGGGACTGTCAGTACCGACGGCAAGGGACCACTGCGCGCGCTGACGCCGAGTGCAGGTGAGATGCTTCCGGACGTCGCCTTCGGCAACTACGAACAGTTCAGTTTCATCGGCTGGAACGGCGACACCGTGCACGGTTACGTGGTCAAGCCGTGGAACTACCAGGCAGGCAAGCAATACCCGGTTGCGTTCCTGATCCACGGCGGCCCGCAGGGCAGCTTCGGTGATGGCTGGAGCTACCGCTGGAACCCGCAGACCTATGCAGGTCAAGGTTATGCGGTGGTGATGATCGACTTCCATGGCTCGACCGGCTACGGCCAGGCATTCACCGACGCGATCAGCCAGCACTGGGGCGACCGTCCGCTGGAAGACCTGCAGAAGGGTTGGGCCGCAGCGCAGCAGAAGTACACGTTCCTCGACGGCGACAAGGCCTGCGCACTCGGCGCCAGCTATGGCGGCTTCATGGTCAACTGGATCCAAGGCAACTGGTACGACAAGGACGGCAAGTCACCATGGAAGTGCCTGGTCAGCCACGACGGCGTGTTCGACCAGCGCGCGATGGGTTATGCCACCGAGGAACTCTGGTTCAACGAATGGGAAAACGGTGGCACCGTGTTCGACAACCCGGCTGGCTACGAGAAGTTCAACCCGGTTGCCCACGTCGGCAACTTCAAGGTACCGATGCTGGTCGTGCACGGCCAGAAGGACTATCGCATTCCGGTGGAGCAGGGCATCGCGTTGTTTACCGCGCTGCAACGCAAGGGCGTGGAATCGAAGTTCCTGTATTTCCCTGATGAAAACCACTGGGTGCTCAAGCCGCAGAACAGCGTGCTCTGGCATGACACCGTCAACGGTTGGCTGAAGCAGCACATCGGCCAATGATCGAAGCAATCCAACCGGCAGCGTTGATCAGCAACGACGCCGTCGTCCTCGGCTTGCTCGCGGCGATCCTGGGTTTCGTGTTCTGGGGCGCCTCGCGTGAGCAAGGTCTATGGAAGAAGTTCTATGCAGTCGTCCCGGCAATCCTGCCGTGCTATCTGCTGCCAGCGCTTGCCAACACCTTCGGACTGATCGACGGCGCGGGGTCGGGACTTTACCCGATGGCGCGCGACTACTTGTTGCCGGCATCACTGGTGCTGTTCTGCGTGGCGATGGATATCGGCGCGATCGTCCGGCTGGGCCCGAAAGCGCTGGTGATGTTCCTCACCGGCACCGTCGGCGTGATGCTGGGTGCGTGGGTCGCCTTTGCGGCGATGGGCGTGATCCATCCTGAAACCGTGGCCGGTGAAACCTGGCGTGGCATGACCACGATTGCCGGCAGCTGGATCGGCGGCGGCGCCAACCAGGCGGCGATGAAGGAAGTATTCGAGGTGCCGTCAACGATGTTCGGGCAGTTCGCGGCGGTCGATGTGATCGTGGCTTACATGTGGATGGCCGCCCTGCTGTTCATGGCCTCGAAGGCCGATGCCATGGACCGTTGGCTGAAGGCGGACAACAGCGCGATCGAAGACCTCAAGCAGCGCATGGCCAGCTATCACGCGCAGCACGCCCGGATCGCATCGACCACCGACCTGATGTTGATCTTCGCCATTGGCATTGGCGTGACCGGACTTTCGCATTTGCTTGCCGGGTTCATGGTGGAGTGGATCAAGTCATTGCCTGCTGCGTGGCGCCTGCAGGACTACAGCCTGGATTCGCGATTTTTCTGGATCGTGATCTTCGCCACCACGTTCGGCGTGCTGCTCAGCCTGACTCGTGCGCGAAAGCTGGAAGGCGCAGGCGCATCGAAGATCGGCTCGGTCATGCTTTACGTCTTGATCGCGACCATCGGCATGCAGATGGATTTGCTGCAGTTGGCGGACAAGCCGCTGCTGCTCCTGCTTGGCCTGATCTGGATCAGCGTGCATGCGGGCTTGATGCTGCTGGTGGCCAAGCTGATTCGCGCACCGCTGTTCTTCATGGCAGTCGGTTCGCAGGCAAACATCGGTGGCGCCGCATCGGCGCCAGTGGTTGCGAGCGCATTCCATCCCGCGCTGGCGCCGGTCGGCGTGTTGTTGGCGGTGTTGGGCTACGCGCTTGGGACCTACGGCGCTTACATTACTGGAATCGTGCTGCGCGCGATGGCGACCTGACGTGGTCCGACTCGAACCCGGAGCGACCCGAGCTAGAGCCAGCGGGCCTTGCGCAGCGTGCGATACAGCAGCAGTGAGGTCAGGGCAATGAACGCGACGATGCCCAGGTAGCTGTAGCGTCCTTCCAGTTCCGGCATGTGCCTGAAGTTCATGCCGTACCAGCTGGTGATCAGGGTTGGTGCTGCCAGCAGGCCAGCCCAGCCCGCGAGTTTCTTGACGATTTCGCCTTGGGCCACGGTCACCAGCGACAGGTAGACGCTCATGGCAGCGGAGACCATTTCGCGCTGGGTATCGATGGTGTCGCCGACCCGCGCCACATGGTCGAGTACGTCGCGGAAGTAAGGCTTCACTACGTCGGGTATACCCAGCGTCGTCGAGCGGATCAGTTGCGACAGGATGTCCTGCATCGGTGTCACCGCCATCCGCATCTGGGTGAGTTCCTTGCGCAGCTGGTAGAGCCGCGCGATGGTGTCGCGGCTGTAGGTCCCTGCGAACACGTCCTGTTCCAGCGCATCAAGTTCCTTCTCGAAGTCGGAGACGATCGGCTGGTAGTTGTCGACGATGTAGTCCAGTACGGCATGCAGGCCCACGCTGGGTCCATTCGCCAGCATTTTCGGGTCGCGCTCCAGGCGTTGTCGCACTGGCGTGTAAGTGAGCGACGCTCCATGACGCACGGTGACCAGGAAACGCGGGCCGATGAAGACATGGGTTTCACCGAACCGCACATGGTCATCCACGTGCTGCGCCGTGTGCACGGCGATGAACAGTGTGCTGCCGAAAGCCTCGATCTTGGGGCGCTGGTGTGCGTGCTGGGCATCCTCGATGGTGAGGTCGTGCAGGCCGAACTCTTCCTGGAGCTTGTCCAGCAGCGAGTCCTCCGGTTCGTACAAACCGACCCATACAAAACTGCCGTCATCGACAGCCAGTACGTCGCTGATTGCATCCAGGCTGATGTCGCGTCGCTTGCCTGCCGTGTCATACGCGGCGCAGTTGACGACGCAAGCGGGAATGACGGGTATGGGCTGATTCATGTGGCCATCCTGCATCCGCATCGCACTGCCATCAAGTCTTGATGCTGCGCGCGTTGGCCCATGCCCATGCAAAGCCCGCGTGGATGGGCAGCAGCAAGGCGATCCATGGTCCATTGCGTTGCGGCAATGCCTGCAGCCACAGCGGTGCGCAGGCGAATGCGGCCATGACGACGACGAGTTTCAGGACAGCGCCAAAGCGATGCGTGGGAATGCGGCCACGAAGGAGCGCGAAGGCACCGGGCAACAGCAACAGGCAGAGTGGATTGAACAGCAACAAGTTGCGGTTGGCCCACAGGGCATGGTGGTCGGTAAACACCCAACTGAAGACCAGTACCAGGCCGATGCTGCCGCAACACAGCCAGAACAGTGCGGCAAACGTGGCGAGCGAGCGCGGCGCGCGACGGGCAAACGCGACGATGCAGATGGCGAGTGCCAGGCCCGCGAAGAGCCAGGGCAAGATCCTGCGTGGTTCCGGCTCAGGCTCAGCGGCCTGGCGTTGCGGCAGCAATTCCTGTTCAGATGCCACCATCGGACGACCATCGGCGGTGGTGACTTCGCGCAGGCCTTCGGCCAACCGCCGCGGCAGGAATCCTTGGCCCCATCGACTGAGTGGCCGGTCGGCGTAGGGACCCAGCGCGATGTCGAACCCCAGCCACATCCAGGGCGCCGGTGACGCCAGGCGCACCGATTCGCTGCGGTAGGTATCGCCGCTGGAGCGGCCATCCAGTTGCCGGTGCAGCCGCCCGCCAAGCACGCGATCCAGCGCATCGCGCACGCGGGTGGCGCAGTTGTCGGTGTAGTAGTTGTAGGGGTAGCGGGCGTTTTCAGGCTTCGCGTTCTCAGCCAGGTTCGCGGCCAGTTGCAGTGCTTGCCCGGCCTCCAGGTTCAACCACTGGATGCGCGCGCCGCGACCAACGTCGCGGTAGTACTGCATGTCCTGCGCCAGCGGCAGTGCGACCAGCATGTATTCCATCCGGCCCTGCACGAAGCGCCCGACGAATCCAGGCTCCGCCATGTCGAAGAAGCCGAAGTTGTAGGAGATCGGTTCGCCGACTGACGGATCGTCGACGACGATCGCGTCGTGGCCGAAGCGCTCCCAGAAAATCTCGCCTGCACCCATCGTGACCACGCCAATGCGGGGCACACCTTGCCGTGTCGTTACAGATGCTGGTGCAGGCAGCGCCTCGGGCGGCGCCTGCGCATTCGCGATGCCCGCCAGAGAGACCAGCAGCAGGAAGCAAGAGGCTCGAAACGCATCAATGATCCGCATGCACGCCCACGTGCAATGCATGCAGGCGGCGCGCGTCGGCCCGGGCCACGCGGAACACGAAGCGGCCCAGTGTCAGTTCCTCGCCGGCTTCGGGTAGATGGCCAATTGCATCCGTGATCAGTCCGCCAATGGTGTCGTATTCGTCATCATCGAAATCGGCCCCGAAGCGCGCGTTGAAGTCCGAGATGGGCGTCAGCGCATCCACCACGAATTGACCATCCGCCTGCGCCGCGATCAGCAGCGAGCCGTCCTCGGCTTCGTCATGTTCGTCGTCGATCTCGCCCACTATTTGCTCCAGCACGTCCTCGATGGTGAGCAGGCCGGCGACGCCGCCGTATTCGTCGATGACGATCGCCATGTGGTTGCGGGACTGGCGAAACTCGCGCAGCAGCACATTGAGCTTCTTCGATTCCGGGATCAGTACCGCCGGTCGCAATAACTCACGAATGCCGGTCGGGCGCTGATCGGCCATCGCGCCCGCCAGCAGATCCTTGGCCAGCAGCACGCCGAGGATTTCGTCCTTGTCCTCGCCATGCACCGGAAAGCGCGAGTGTCCGGATTCGGTCACATCAGCCATGATCCCTGCGAACGAGGCATCCACCGACAACATCACCATTTGCGCGCGCGTCACCATCACGTCGCTGACGGTCATGTCGGAGACCGCGATCGCGCCCTCCATCATCCGCAGGGTATCTGCACCAATCACGCCATCGGCCTGCACGTCGCGTAGCAGCTCGATCAGGTCTACGTGGGTGGTGGGCTCGCCGGACAGCGCGGCGCTGATGCGCTCCAGCCATGAGCGGCGTGGCTTTTCTGGCTGGCTCCCGGGCTGGTTCTCCTGAGAGTCGTGTGTGTCGCTTCTACTGTCGTCCTCGGACATGGTGCAGGGGGCGCCGTATGGGTCGAAAAAGTGAGTCTAGCGAATCCGGGCGACGGCGCGGTGAACCGGCATGCGGCACGCGCCAGCGCGCAAGACGTTAGCGTTCCAGATAGGGGTCCGGCAGACCCAGGCCGGCCAGGACCTCGCGTTCCAGTTGTTCCATGCATTCGGCTTCGCGGGTATCCTCGTGGTTCCAGCCCAGCAAATGCAACGCGCCATGCACGGTCAGGTGCGCGTAGTGCGCAGCCAGCGGCTTCTTCTGTTCTTTCGCCTCGCGCGCAATCACCGGCGCACACAGCACCAGGTCACCAAGGAGTGGCATCTTGACGCCCTTCGGCAACTTCACGCCCTCGGCGATGTCGGCCGGGAAGCTGAGCACGTTGGTCGCGTAATCCTTGCCACGGTAATGCCGGTTCAGCGCACGGCCTTCCTTGTTGCCGACCAGGCGCACGGCCAGGTCGGCTTCGCGGATGCGGCCATCCAGCGCAGCGGCGACCCACTTGCGAAAGCTCACCGCCGCGGGCAAGCCCATGCGCGGCAGGGCATAGCTGACACCGACATCGAGCTGGATCGGGCCCTTGGTCATGGCCGCAGTCTACGCCGAGTTGGTCGGCTTATCAGGGGCATCGCGGGCGTCGCGCGCCTCGTAGGCGTTGACG
>JBDSGA010000222.1:0-3298 GCA_039919235.1 Thermomonas sp.
CAAATTGAAGGACAACCTGATGCCGTACGCGCTCACCGGGCATGTGCACGAGCGCGAGGTCAGCCATCGGCTTGGTCATGCGGTGGAGTTCATGCCCCACGTCGCGCCGCATTTCCGTGGCATCACCCTGACCGCGAACTTGCATCTGTCGATCGCCTGCGACCATGACGACGTGCTGGCGCGTTACCACCGGCGTTATGCAACTGAGCCGCTGATCCAAGTGCTGGATGAGGCGCCCTGGGTCAGCCGGATTGCCGGCGCCCAGCATGTCGAGCTTGGCGGCTTCACCCTCAGCGGCGACGGCAAACGTCTGGTCGTGGTGGCGACCGAAGACAACCTGCTCAAGGGCGCGGCGACGCAAGCCTTGCAGAACCTCAATATTGCGTTCGGCCTGGATGAGTTTATCGGGATTCCTTTGCCGCAACTTCATGTAGAGACTGCCGAATGAGCGATCTTTTGTGGCAAAAGCCCGGCGTGCAAGTGGATGCGCGCATCCAGGCATTCCTGGCCGGCGACGACGTCGTGCTGGACCGCGAATTCTTCCTGCATGACATCACCGCCAGCGCCGCGCACGCGGAAGGGCTGCAACGCATCGGCATCCTCACCGTCGATGAGCTCGAAGGCCTGACGCGCGAACTTGCCGTGCTCGCGGACGATTTCCAAACGGGCGATTTCATCCTCGACGAGCGCTTCGAGGACGGGCATTCCGCGATCGAGGCGCGCCTGACCGAACGACTCGGCGACGCTGGCCGCAAGATCCACACCGGCCGCAGCCGCAACGACCAGGTGCTGGTGGCGACGCGACTGTGGTTGAAGGAAAAACTGGCGCGAGTGGCGCAGTTATCGCGCGACATCGCCAAGGTCGCGCTCGATCGCGCCGAGGCAGAAAAGAGCTTGCCATTACCCGGCTACACGCATATCCAGCGCGCCGTGGTGTCGTCGGCGGGCATGTGGTGGGCAGGCTGGGCTGAGGCCTTCATCGATGATGCAGTGCGCGCCGCCGATACGCTTCGATTGATCGATGCCAATCCGCTCGGAACCGCCGCAGGCTACGGCGTCAACCTGACGCTCGATCGTGAGCACACCACGCAAGCGCTCGGTTTCGCGCGGATGCAGGTGTCACCGATCTACGCGCAACTCTCGCGTGGCAAGTTCGAGCTGGCCGCGCTGGAGTCACTGGGCAGCGCGACCCTGGACCTGCGTCGCATCGCCTGGGATCTCTCGCTGTTCACCAGCGCAGAATTCGGTTTCATCGCGTTGCCGGCGCAGTACACCACCGGTAGCTCGATCATGCCGAACAAGCGCAATCCGGATGTCATCGAACTGATGCGTGCGACCCATGCCAGCGTGGCCGCCGCGCGCACCGAGATCGAACAATTGCTGTCGCTGCCGTCCGGGTATCACCGCGACCTGCAGTCAAGCAAAGGCGCGATTTTTCACGGCTTCGGTCGCGGCCTGGCGGCGCTGGAATTGTTGCCCGACCTGCTGGCCAACCTGGAGTGGCGCGAGGACCGGCTGCGTGCGGCCATCGATTCCGGCATGTATGCCACCGACGTAGCGGTAGAGGCTGCGATCGCCGGGGTGCCGTTCCGCGATGCTTACAAGACTGCCGCCGCTTCAGCGGATTCGGCAGGCCAGGGACGCACGCCCGAAGCCAGTCTGGCCGCGCGAACGTCACCAGGTGCGGCATCCAACCTGATGCTGGAGGCCTTGGAAGCCCGCTGGTGCGGGCTGGTCTAAGTCAGGGCGGGTTTGCTCGGCGGTGGCCGGGCACGTGGTGTAGCAGAGTGAAGGCTCCTCCGTGGCGCGAAACGATCTGTCCGGGAGCGACTTTGTTGGCAAGAAGGCCGGTTTTCCGCCGGATTACGTTTGGACAGATGAGAAGTGATGAGTCGGACTGCCTAGCTGTTTGCTAGCTGGGTGGCCAGGCAGGTTCGGCACTTCGCTCCAAATGGCCATCGATCTGTCGATCACGACAGATATCGAACGTTGAAGGGGACGGGCGATGAAAAAAGTGAGTCGATGTGCCAGGCACCGTGGTTGGTCAATGCTGGCCGTTATTGGTTGCTTCTGGATGCTCACGGCGAGTCCTGTGACACAAGCGAGTTGCGCACCTGAAAGTGGTGGTCAATCCTTGGGCTCGGGCCCCTCTGCACCATTGCAGGAGGTGGCGAAGGACAGTGTGGCGGCGCCCGCAGCGGTGGAAAGCTCCGATATCCAGGGCGAGGCGCGGCGTGCCTTGTCCGCCATCCAGCGAATCGAAGATGCGGATACCGCGTTATCGCTGGCGGCCGACGGCGCAGCATTGTATGAGCGCGAGGCGGTCAAGCTGGACGGCTATGCCTATTGCAGCCAAGCGGTGGAGCTGGCGGAAAAGGGTGAGTTTCGCGAGAGCGCGCAGGCGGCGAGCAAGGCCCTGCACGTGGCGTTGGAGACCAATAACAAGGATCTGCTGGGCAAGGCCTATCGTGATTTGGCGATTGCGTTCAGCTACGCTGGCCAGCTGGAGCGCGCCGAACAATTCTCCAACCTGGCGCTGAAGTACCCGGGCGTGGACCCGACCCAGGTGAATGGCCCGGCGCGCAAGACACTGGGCGACGTGCGTACCCGCCAGGGACGCTATGACGAAGCCATCGCCAGCTACGAACAGGCCCAACAGCAAAGCTCGGATCGCTTCCGGCCCTTGGTTGACGCTTCGCTGGCCAATGCGCTGATCCTGTCAGGCGATCTGGCGCGGGCTCGCAGCACACTGGATGCATTGGTGCCACCGACGGTTCCGGCCCAGCTGGCGCAATTGCAGCGCACCCGCGGGCGCCTGCTGCTGGCCGAGAACAAGCCTGCCGAAGCGCTGACGCTGTACCAGCAATTGGCGGACGCGCCGGTCTCGGGCGATGAAGGCTTTTACCGCGCCTGGGCACTGGATGGCATCTCCAGGAGCGAGGCCGCATTGGGCCGCGATGCTGAAGCCGTGCAGGCGCTGGACCAGGCGTTAGGCGTGTTTGACAAGGCGCGCTCGCAGTTCCGTAGCGACGAATTCAAGATGGGCCTGTTCTCGGACCTGCAAAATGTATTCGAGCGTGCGATCAACCTGCACAGCAAGCTCGGCCAGCCAGCACTGGCGTTCGACATCAGTGAACGCAGCCGCGCCCGTGCGTTGCTGGATGCGGTGGCGGGCCGCGCCGATGTCGACAACAACGCCGCCGCGGCAATGGATGCCACCACGCTGGGGCAGATGCTCAAGCCCGATGAGGTGGTGGTGGCCTACTACTCATTGGCGAACCGACTGGTGGCATGGGTG
>JBDSGA010000223.1:0-2900 GCA_039919235.1 Thermomonas sp.
ACCCGTTATGAGTCGATGTCGCGCTTCAGCGCCACGGTTACCACCGACGAAGGCAAACCGCTGGTATTCGTGTTCGGGCGCAATGGACTCAACTGGAAGCTGACAGGCCTGCTCTTGCCCGACTGACAAGGCGGAACCACTGCCTCATTCAGCGCTGTTGGCAACGCCATGCGGCACGTGGCCGGCGGCGACGTGGCGGCGCGCCGAGTCGATGTTGTGCGGTGAATCATCGAAGAAGATGTCGGCGCCAAAGGCTTCCAGGAAGGGGCCCTTCTCGCGGCCGCCGAGGAACAGCGCTTCGTCCAAGCGCACGCCCCACTCGCGCAGGGTGCGAATCACCCGCTCATGCGCCGGGGCCGAACGCGCGGTCACAAGTGCGGTGCGGATCGGGGCATCCTCACCCACCGGGAATGCGACCTGCAGATCGTGGAGTGCGGACAGGAAACCGCGAAACGGCCCGCCTGACAACGGTTCATGGGCGCGTTCGCGCTCGTGCACGCCGAATGCCTCGATGCCGTGTTCGCGCGAGACGCGCTCGCTTTCGTCGCTGAAGATCACCGCATCGCCATCAAAAGCGATGCGCAGCTGGTTGTGTCCCGACAGGGCAGCACGTGCCGGCAGGATCGTCGCCGCAGCGACGCCGGCCTCCAGTGCCGCATGGACGGAAACCGGGTTCGCCGACAGGAACAACTGCGCGCCGAACGGGCGGATATATGGCCACACAGGCGCACCCGAGGTAAACGTGGCGCGGCGGATGTCGAGGCCGTGGTGCTGGATCGAATTGAAGATCCGCAGGCCGGTGTCGGCTGAATTGCGTGACAGCAGGATCACTTCGACTTTCGGGGTCGCAGCAGACGATTCGTCTGCGCTGGCCAAGGCGTTCAACGCAAGCAGCTTGCGCACCAACGGAAAGGCAATGCCGGGTTCGAGGATCACATCCTCGCGCTGGCGCTGGTGGTCGGCATAGGCATCGACGCCTTCGGCCTCGAACAGGCCGTGGCTGTCTTCCAGGTCAAACAGCGCGCGGGCGGTGATCGCCACCACCAGCGGGAGACGATCAGGGATGGACAACGACGCCCTCTCCTCAATCATTGGGGGCGCGCTGGAAGAGGACCCGTTCCGGTCGATGCAGTGCGAATCCCTGCGCATAATCGATGTTCATGCCGGCAAGCGAATCGAGTATTTCCATCGACGAGACCCATTCGGCTATCACTTCCAGCCCTTGTTCGTGGCCAATCTCTGCAATCGCCTTGACGATCAACCTGGACATCGCATCGGTGGCCATCGATTGCACGAAGCTGCCATCGATCTTCACCACATCGAGCTCCAGGTTCTTGAGATAGCCGAACGATGACATGCCAGCGCCGAAGTCATCCAGAGCGACCCGGCAACCCAGCGCACGCAGTTTGGAAATCAATGCGCTGGATGCAGCGAAATCGCGCACGGCCACCGTTTCTGTGATTTCAAACATCACCCGACGGGGATCGATGTCGTGCATGGCGACGAGTTCCTGGATGCGTTCAAACAACCCCTCATCCTCGAGGCTGGCGCCGGACAGGTTGATCGCGCAGGTCGCCACGCGATTGCCATCTGGATGAATCCGGTCGATGTTCGCCAGCGCGGTTTCCACCACCCAGCGATCGATCAAGGGCATCAATCCGTAACGTTCGGCAGCCGGCAGGAATGCACCGGGCAAGACGACGCTGCCGTCCTCGCTGCGCAAGCGCAACAGCAACTCGATGGATGCACCGGTTTCGGCATGCGGCTGAAGACCATGCAGTTCCTGGTAATCCAGCAGCAACCGGTCATCCCGTAGGGCATCGCGGATTCGTCCCGCCCATTCCATCTCGCCGATCCGACCGGTGACGGCCGCATCGTCCTCCGCATACACATGGATGCGGTTGCGACCGGCTTCCTTGGCCAGATAGCACGCAGTGTCGGCATGCGCGAACAATTCCTTCAGGGAGTTGGCGCTGCTCAGCAGGACCAGTCCAATGCTGGCACTGATCATGTAGGTGCGCTGTTCCCAGCTGAAGATGAAACCCTCGATCGCGCGCCGCAGCCGCTCCGCTGCCTTCATGGCGGAATCGACATTGGATGTGCCCGCCAGCAATACTCCGAACTCATCGCCACCCAATCGCCCCAGCACATCATTAGGGCGCAACTTGTCGCGCATCACCGCTGCCAATTGCACCAGCAGTTCGTCACCCGCACGATGTCCCGAGGTGTCGTTGATCAGCTTGAATTGGTCGAGGTCGATGAACAACAGTGCACCTTCATGTTGCTCGGTCTGTTCAATCATGCCCTGCGCAAGCGACTCAAACGCGCGACGGTTGTAAAGCTTGGTCAACGAGTCATGGCTGGCCTGGTAGCTGAGTTTTTCCGTGAGCCGTCGCTGCTCGGAGATATCGCTGGCCACCATGAGCCACATCGGGATCTCGTCGATCTCAACGGAGTTGATCCAGGTACTGGCCCAGAACGGCGTGCCATCTGCCCCGGGAAGCTCGATATCAACCGCGCGCAAGGCGTCTTCGTCGTCATTCGCAACACGCAACCGCCGCTGGATTTCTTCCTCCAGTATTGCCGAGAGGTCGGTCCATTTGCCCTCGGCGGGCAGCCGGTTGCGCGCCGATGCGTTGCGATAGACGATTTCGCCGGTGTCCTTGCGAGCCAACAGCACCAGCGTGGGCAAAAGCTCATTGAGCTTGCGAAAGCGTTCTTCGCTGGTACGGAAGCGCTTGCCCATTGCATTCCCGAGCGCGATCGCCCGTTCGCGGGTGCTCACCGATGACCACGCCAACGCCGCCACTAATGCGCTCATCGCAGATCCCACGTACACCACTAGCAGCCAGCCACTAAGGCCAGCCCGCGCAGGCAGTGCATGCGCCACGACATTCCAC
>JBDSGA010000224.1:0-2578 GCA_039919235.1 Thermomonas sp.
TCGAACGCACCACGCTGCAACGCGCCTACGTCAGCGAGAACTATCGGGCAGCGGTCATTCTCACGGCGGAAGACGCGGGCACTTACCTCGACAAGTTTGCGGTGCTCGATGATGCGCAAGGCGAAGGCCTGGGGCGTGCGGTGTGGCAGGTCATGCGCGATGAAAACCCGCGCCTGTTCTGGCGCTCGCGGCGTGGCAATCCGGTCAATGCGTTCTACTGGAGCGAGTGCGACGGCAGCATCAAGCAGCCGATGTGGAAGGTGTTCTGGTACGGCATCAGCGACTTCGCCGAGATCGCGCGTTGCGTCAAGCATTGCGACGCCCGCCCCGCGACTTTGCTGGAGCGTGCATCGCCTGACCAACCATTGAAGGAGCAGGCCAATGGCTGATATCACACCCATCCGGCTGGGTATTGTGGGTGCCCGTGGTTACGTCGGCGCCGAGCTGATCAAGCTAGTTGCCGCGCATCCGCGATTCGAGTTGGCATACGTGTCATCACGCGGGCTGGATGGCCAGCGCGTGGCCGACCACAACGCGGACTACACCGGCGAACTTCGCTACAGCGCGCCATCGCACGACGAGCTTCCTGCGCTGGGCGCGGATGCTGTGGTGCTGGCACTCCCTAACAGCAAGGCAGCCGAGATCGTGCATGCGTTCGATACGGCTGGCGTCGATCCGGTGATCATCGACTTGTCGGCCGACTTCCGCTTCGATCCTTGCTGGTATTACGGCCTGCCAGAACTGACCCGCAAGACGTATGCAAGCCAGCGCCGGATCAGCAATCCCGGCTGTTACGCCACCGCGATGCAGCTGGCGATCACACCCATGCTCGATGTGCTGGAAGGCCCGGTGCAATGCTTTGGCGTGTCCGGCTATTCAGGCGCGGGCACCACGCCATCGGACAAGAACGATCCGGATAAATTGCGCGACAACCTGATGCCGTACGCGCTCACCGGACATGTGCATGAGCATGAGGTCAGCCATCGGCTTGGCCATGCGGTGGAGTTCATGCCGCACGTCGCGCCGCATTTTCGGGGCATCACCGTGACCGCTAATTTGCACCTTTCGACTGCCTTCGACCATGACGACGTGCTGGCGCGTTACCGTGGTCGCTATGCAAATGAACCGCTGATCCAGGTGCTGGATGACGCACCCTGGGTCAGCCGGATTGCGGGTACCCAGCATGTCGAGCTTGGCGGCTTCACCCTCAGCGGCGATGGTAAGCGACTGGTCGTGGTGGCAACCGAAGACAACCTGCTCAAGGGCGCGGCGACGCAGGCACTGCAGAACCTAAACCTTGCATTCGGCCTGGATGAGTTCACCGGGATTCCGTTGCCGCAACACGATATGGAGTTCGCCGTATGAGTGACCTGCTTTGGCAAAAACCCGGTGTGCAAGTAGATGCGCGCATCCAGGCCTTCCTGGCCGGCGACGATGTGGTGCTGGACCGCGAATTCTTCCTGCACGACATCACTGCCAGCGCCGCGCACGCGGAAGGGCTGCAACGCATCGGCATCCTCACTGTCGATGAACTCGAAGGCCTGAAGTGCGAACTTGCGGCGTTGGCCGATGATTTCCGCAGTGGCGACTTCATTCTCCATAACCGCTTCGAGGACGGACATTCCGCCATCGAGGCGCGCCTGACCGAACGCCTCGGCGACGCTGGCCGCAAGATCCACACGGGTCGCAGTCGCAACGACCAGGTACTGGTGGCGACGCGACTGTGGTTGAAGGAAAAGCTCGCCCGCGTGGCGCAGCTGTCGCGCGACATCGCCAAGGTCGCGCTGGATCGCGCCAATTCTGAAAAAAACCTGCCGCTCCCCGGCTACACGCATATCCAGCGCGCCGTGGTGTCATCCGCAGGCATGTGGTGGGCGTGCTGGGCCGAGGCCTTCATTGACGATGCGGTGCGCGCCACCGATACGCTTCGGCTGATCGATGCCAATCCGCTCGGTACCGCCGCCGGTTATGGCGTCAACCTCAAGCTGGATCGTGAACACACCACGCAAGCGCTTGGTTTCGCACGCATGCAGGTATCCCCGATTTACGCGCAACTCTCGCGTGGCAAGTTCGAGCTGGCCGCGCTGGAAGCGCTGGGAAGCGCGACCCTGGACCTGCGCCGCATCGCCTGGGACCTCTCGCTGTTCACCAGCGCCGAATTCGGTTTCATCGCCTTGCCGGCGCAGTACACCACCGGCAGTTCGATCATGCCGAACAAACGCAATCCAGACGTGATCGAACTGATGCGCGCCACCCACGCCAGCGTGGCTGCTGCGCGCACCGAGATCGAGCAATTGCTGTCGCTGCCGTCGGGGTACCACCGCGACCTGCAGGCCAGCAAGGGTGCGATCTTCCACGGCTTCGGCCGAGGTCTGGCGGCGCTGGAATTGTTGCCGGACCTGCTGGCGAACCTGGAATGGCGTGAAGACCGGCTGCGTGCGGCTATCGACTCCGGCATGTACGCCACCGATGTTGCGGTGGAAGCCGCCATTGCCGGCGTACCTTTCCGCGATGCTTACAAGGCTGCCGCTGCGTCCGCAGACTCAGCAGGCCAAGGACGCACACCGGAAGCCAGCCT
>JBDSGA010000225.1:0-5681 GCA_039919235.1 Thermomonas sp.
GCTGGCGCTCGGCAATGGTGCCGCGGATCATCGAGAGCGGCACCAGGATTGCCAATACCAACACCAGTACCACGGCGATCTTCACCCCAAGACGCACACTGCCCATCGCAACACTCCTTCGGCAACCGATGCCGGTCTGCTGGCGATGCTGGCGGGTGCATGTGCACGCACGCGGTGGCGACGGTGAAGTGGCGGTGAAGTCAACCCGCGTAGGCGGAGAAAATCAGGCGCGGCGACATCAGGTGCGAGGCAGCACGATGCGAGCGACGCTGCCGCCACCCTCGCGTTCGACGAGCTCGGCGCGACCGCCATGCAACGCCGCCACCTGGGCCACGAACGGCAGGCCAAGCCCGCTGCTGCGACTGCCCGCGTCTGGTCGCGGCAGCGAATAGAACCTTTCGAACACGCGATCGCGCGCGAACTCGGGCACGCCCGGGCCGCGATCGCGTATCTCGATGCAGATGCCCTCTGCATGCGACGCCGCATGCAAGTCCACGCATGAGCCAGCAGGTGCGAACGCGATCGCGTTATCGATCAAGTTCACCACTGCCTGCTCCAGCAGAAACGCATCTCCAGACACCGTCATTGGATGCTTTGCATCGATCAGCAATGCCACCCCAGCCGTATCCGCACGTTGACGCACCGCGTCTGTCGCCTTGCGCAACAACATCGCGATATCGATGATTTGCGGCAACTCGAGGCGCTGCCGGTGTTCCACCGCCGCCAGTGCCAGCAACTTGTCCACCATCTGCGCCATGCGCTCGCCTTGCGCCGCAATACTGGCCACGAAGCGCGCGCGATCAACCTCCGCCATCGGCTGTTCCAGCAACTCGCTGGCGCCACGGATCGCCGCAAGCGGGCTTTTGAGTTCGTGGGTCAACGCATGCACGTACTGCTCGACGTATTGCTTGCCCTCGAGCTTCACCCGCATCTCGTGCAGGGCGCGACCTAGATCGCCGAATTCACCCGCCGCATCCGGCAGATTGGCGCGTTCGCCCGCGGCGACGGCATCGGCATAGCGCCGCAGCGCATTGAGTTGGCGCGACAACCACCATGCCGCCAGCAGGCCGACCAGCAATGCCGTCCCCATCAATACCAAGCCCCAACGCAGCACCACCGCCTGGCTGCGCGCGATGAACGGTGCCATCGCCAGGTTCGGCTTGGCCACGCTCAGCACGCCGATGATCTCGCGCTGGTTTGCATCGCCTGCAAAGATCGGTGCGGCCACATGCATCACCGTGCTGGCGTCGTCGTTCGGGTTAGTGCGCGTCGAGCGCGCGCCGTATTGCCCGCGCAAGGTGCGATAGACATCATTCCAACGAGCATTGTCACGCCCAAGGTCGCGGCCCAATGAATCGAACAGCACGATGCCGCGCGCATCGGTCAACGTCACCTCCAGCGTGCTGCCATATTTGGCGAAACCCGAGATATTCGCGACGATTCGCCGCGTCTGCAGCGCCCGCACCCGCGCGGCGAAACGGCCATCGGCGATGTGGCCGGTGCGCATATCGTCACTAGCCAGTTCCGCCAACATGTTGGCGGTATCGACCAGGGTGTCCTCCATCGCCTGGCGCACGCCCGGCTTCACCTGCTCGACGAACACGCGGCCGACCAGCAGCGCCGCCAGCGCGACAATCAGGAAATACCCCAACAAGATCCGCAAGCCGATTTTCATGTCAGCGCCGCATCACTCAATCGCCCGTGTGCAGCGCATAACCCAGACCACGCACGGTGCGGATCGGGTCGGTATCCGGCGCCACACTGCGCAACTTCGCGCGCAGCGTCTTGATATGGGTGTCGACGGTACGCTCCCCGCTTTCCAGCGCGTCCCCCCAAACCCGATCCATCAAGTGCGCGCGGGCGAGCACGGCGCCCGGGCGCGCCAGCAGCGTTTCCAGCAGGCCGAATTCGTAGCGGGTCAGGTCCAGCAGCGCGTCGCGGTAGCGAATTCGGTGGCCGGCCGCGTCCAGTTCGAAATCGCCGCGCCGCTTCCAGCCGGCGTGATCGTCGGCGATCACGTGCCGACGCAGGCGTGCACGCACCCGCGCTACCAGTTCGCGCGGCGAAAAGGGCTTGGCCATGTAGTCGTCACCGCCCAATTCCAGCCCCAGCACACGATCCAGCTCGCCATCACGCGCGGTCAGGAACAGCACCGGCACCTCGTTTTCGGCGCGCAAGCTGCGGCACACATCGAAGCCGCTGCAGTCCGGCAAGCCCACGTCCAGGATCACCAGGTCGATGCCGCCGCGCCGTAGCCGCGGCAGCACATCGCCGCCCAGCAGCACGTGTTCGGCTGCGTATCCTTCGGCGCGCAGCGCGTACACCACGGTGTCGGCAATCGCGGCCTCGTCTTCGGCTAGCAGGATCGTCGTCGGCATCCCGGCATCGTAAACTCGCGCGATGAATTACCGCCACGCTTTCCATGCCGGCAACCACGCCGATGTCCTCAAGCACGTCGTGCTGCTCGCACTTTGCGACGCCATGACCAGCAAGCCGTCGCCCTGTTTTGCCCTGGATACCCACGCCGGGCGAGGGTTGTACGACCTCGACGGAAATTCCGCGCAGCGCACCAACGAGTCCGCCGACGGCATCGCCCGCTTGCTGGCCGAGGCGCCGCGCGCGCCAGCGATCCAGCGCTACCTGACCGCGGTACGCGCCTGTCGCCAGGTGCACGGCGCGCATGCGTACCCCGGATCGCCCTGGCTATTGGCGCATGCCTTGCGCGAATCCGACCGCATCGCCGCCTGCGAACTGCTGCCGGACGAAGCCGATGCGCTCAAGGACAATTTCTACCGCGATCCACGCCTCGCCGTGCACCAGCGCGATGGCTATGCGGCAGTCAAGGCACTGTTGCCACCGCGCGTGGACGGCGTGAAGTTCGCACGCGGACTGGTCCTGATCGATCCACCATTCGAAGCCCAACTGGACGAATTCATTCCCGCGATGGCCGCCATTCGCGAAGGCCTGGCGCGTTGGCCGCAGGGCATGTTCGTGCTGTGGTACCCGATCAAGCAGCGCCGGTTGCTGGCGAAATTCCAGCGTTCCGCCGCCGCGCTGGACGCCAAATCCGTGATGCTCGCCGAACTGCTGGTGCGCCCGGACGACTCGCCGCTGCGCATGAACGGCAGCGGCTTACTGCTACTCAATGCACCGTGGCAGTTCGACGAACTACTTCGGCCGACATTGCACGCGCTGCAAGCTGCATTGGGCGAAGCGGGGGCCTCGTCACGTGTGGAGTGGTTGCGCAAGCCCGCCTAACCCCGGATTTCCGCTAGTCAGGCGTACGCGAGATCTCCGGTTCGAAGAAACTCCATTTCACGTCCGGGAACGCCTGCTTCATCTCCCGCTCGACATGGTTGATCTGTTCGACCAGTGCGCGGGCATCCTGGTTCTCGGCCATCTGCGCCTGCACCGCGACCATCACGTCATTGCCCAATTGCAAGGTGATCAGGCTGATGACGTAATCAACCTCGGGGCGGGCTTCGAGGAAGCTGCGAAGCTCGGCCTGGCGGTCGGGTGCCATGCTCTGGCCGATCAGCATCGCCTTGACCTCGCGCGCCACGAACACCGCCACGATGATCAGCAACGCACCAATGGCCAGGGTTCCCAACGCATCCCACAGCGGATTGCCGGTGGCCATCGTCACCAGCACCGCGATCAGTGCCAGCACCAAGCCCGCCAATGCGGCCAGGTCCTCGCCGAAGATCACCACGAGTTCGGCCTGCCGGCTCTGCTGGAACCACTGCCAGAGGTTGCGCTCGCCGCGTACCTTGTTCACTTCCTGCAGGCAGGCGCGCATCGACATGCCCTCTGCGATGATCGCGAACACCAAGACCGCCACCGCCCACCACAGCTTCGGGATGTTGATCGCCTCGTGCGAGGACAGCTTGTGCCAGCCCTCGTACAGCGAATACATGCCGCCTACGCTGAACAACATCACCGCGACCAGGAACGACCAGAAATAGATCTCCTTGCCAAAACCAAGCGGATAGTCCGGCGTGGGCGGGCGCCGCGATTGCCGCATGCCCAACAGCAACAGCAACTGGTTGGCGCAATCGGCCAGTGAGTGCACGGTTTCCGCCAGCATCGCGGACGAGCCGGTGAAGAACGCGGCCACGCCCTTGGCACAGGCTATAGCGAAATTCGCGCCGAGCGCGAACAGGATGGCCCGGGTCGAATCACCGCTTGCCGACATGCATCAGGCCCATTGATCAAAAGAGTCGGAAGTCTAGCAACCAGCGCGTGGGATGCGTCGTAATGACGCGTCAGCCATCCTTTATTCATTTTTTTAACCTCGATGCAGCCATGATGTCATCCATGGCAGCCCGCAACCGAATGCCCCCGTGGCACGAAACCATCCGTCTGGCCAATGGCCGTGAAGTACTGGTGCGTCCGATCCGCCCCGAGGATGCGGTGCCGCTGCGCGCCGGGTTCGACCTGCTGCAGCCGGACGAAGTCCGCCAGCGGTTCCTCTACCCCATGAAGGAAATGAGCCAGGAGCAGGCTGACAGCCTGACCCGGCCCAATACCCGGCGTGAGTTTGCGTTGGTCGTCGCCGAACCGCTGCCCGCCGGCGAAGCCCTGATCGGGGCGGTCGCCCGCATCGTGGTGGATGACGACGGCCAAGCCGGTGAATTCGCGATCCTGGTCAGCCACTACATCAACGGCATGGGTCTGGGCCGCCACCTGATGCGGCGCCTGGTGCGCTGGGCCAAGGGCCGCAAGCTGGAACGCGTGTACGGCGATGTGCTGGAAAGCAACCTGCCGATGCAGGCGCTGGCGGCATCGCTGGACTTCCGCCGCGCGCCCGGAGACTCCCCAGGCCTGGTGCGCATGGTGCTGGAGGTGCCCAAGCCGAAGCCGCGTCCGCGCCTGCCATCGCTGCAACCCGCGGCCTGACCGCCAGTTGAGTTCCAACGTTGTCTATCGGCTGTGATCGGCCGCACCTTGCCAGCACGATAGAATTCATCCGGCGACATCGCGACACACAACCCAATCATCAAGCGCTGGCGCACCGCGTCCGGCGCGGACATCTATTGCATGCCCCCCCGAAAAAGCGCCAGCACGAACCCGTTTTCCCTGAATTTACCAATGCCCAAGCCCGGCCAGGCGCGCACGTACTGGCGCTCGCCGGCATCGACCAGCGCACTCGCGCACGCGGTCGCGGCGGCCGCACATCAGCACGTCGGGCCGATATTGGTCGTCGCCCGCGACAACCACGGCGCCCAGCAACTTGAAACCGACCTGCACACCCTGCTCGGCCACGACACAGCAATGCCTGTCCTGCACTTGCCCGACTGGGAGACCCTGCCTTACGACCGCTTCAGCCCGCACCCGGAGATCGTCAGCCAACGCCTGGCCACGCTGGCACGCTTGCCGGCGCTCACCCGCGGCATTGTGGTGGTGCCAGTTGCCACGCTGATGCAGCGCCTCGCCCCGCGCAGCCACGTCATCGGCAACCGCTTCGACCTCAAGCTGGGCCAGCGGCTGGACATGGACACGGAAAAGCGCCGGCTGGAATCAGCGGGTTACCGGCATGCGCCGCAGGTGTTCGATCCCGGCGATTTCGCGGTGCGCGGCGGCTTGCTGGACGTGTTTCCGATGGGCGCGCCGGCACCCTTCCGGATCGAACTGCTGGATGACGAAATCGAATCCATCCGCGGCTTCGACCCGGAGAGCCA
>JBDSGA010000226.1:0-8039 GCA_039919235.1 Thermomonas sp.
GACGGCACTCGCGAGGCCGTGCCGGTCGCTGCGTTGCGCGCGGGTGACATTGCGTGCGTCGCCATCGGCGAAGTGGTGCCGGCCGATGGTCGCCTGTTGGAAAGTGACGCGTGTTTCGAGGAAGCACTGCTCACCGGTGAATCCAACCCGATACGCAAGCTGGCAGGTGCCGAAGTTTTCGCCGGCACGATCTGTCGCGAACAACCGGCGCGGCTGCACGTCATCGGTGTAGGCGCCGATACGCGACTTTCGCAACTCGCGCGCTTGGTCGAAGACGCACAAGCGCATCGCCCGCAGTTGGCGCGGTTGGCGGATCGCATTGCCGGTTGGTTCGTGCTCGCATTGCTGATCGCGGCCGTATTGGTGTGGCTGGGCTGGCGCATCCATGACCCGTCGCGTGCGCTTGAAGTGACCTTGGCGCTACTGGTGATCAGCTGCCCGTGCGCGTTGTCACTGTCGATCCCCGCAGCACTTGCCGTCGCCAACGGCACGCTTGCACGGATCGGTGTGCTGCCATTACGGCCGGATGCGTTGGAGACGCTGGCCGACATCACCGATGTGGTGTTCGACAAGACCGGCACTCTCAGCGACGGTCGCCCGCAACGGGCGTCAGTCGAGGTGTTCAATGGCTTCGATGCATCGCGCGCGTTGAGCATTGCGGCTGCGCTTGAACGCGACAGTGGTCATCCGCTGATGCATGTGTTTGCAGGTAGCGAAGATGGAGCCGTCGTGGACATGGTTCGCGCGGTACCGGGCGCAGGCATCGAAGGCCGCGTTGATGGCATCACATGGCGGTTGGGTCACGCGGGGTTCGCCTGTGGCGGTGATGATGATGGACATCTCTGGCTGAACGATGGCACGCGCCGCGTCGCCCGCTTCGGCGTCCAGGAAACTGCACGTCCGGAGGCTGCGGCAGCCATTGCCGCCTTGCGCGCGCAAGGCCTGTGCCTGCACTTGTCGAGCGGTGATTCACATGCGGCTGCGATGCGCTTCGGCCAAGCCTTGGGCATCGCAAATGTGCATGCGCGGCAGACGCCAGAGCAGAAGCTCGCGTTTGTCCGCAGCCTTCAATCACAAGGCTGCCGCGTGGCCATGGTCGGCGACGGCCTCAACGATGCGCCCGTGCTTGCTGGCGCGGATGTCTCGCTCGCACTGGCGGATGGTGCTGCGCTGGCGCAACGCGCTGCGGACCTGGTGATGACGCACCCATCGCTCATGCGCATTCCGGAAACGGTCGCGCTGGCGCGGCGCACGCGCATGATCATCAAGCAGAATCTGGCTTGGGCGCTGGGTTATAACCTGATTGCCCTGCCATTGGCCGCGATGGGCCTGGTTACGCCGTGGCTGGCGGCGCTGGGCATGGCGGCCTCTTCGCTGACAGTGACCTTGAACGCACTCCGCCTTTCGCCCGGCCGCACGACACAACAGCGACCGACAGCAACTGCGATGATGAGCGTGAGCGAAGCGTCCAAGATACGGACAACCTGATGACGTTACTTTTGATGACGACTCCCTGATGGCAATCCTGCTGGCACTCATCCCCATCAGCCTGTTGCTGATTGGTGTCGCGATCTGGGCGTTCATATGGGCGGTGCGCCGCGGCCAGTTCGAAAACCTCGATGCGGCGTCACTGGACATCCTGCACGACGACGATGCGCCGCTCCCAGGCAAGGACGACAAGCGCGATGCCGGTTGACCTGCTGGTCCTGCTCGGCGCTTTGACCACCGGCCTGTTGGGTGGCGCGCATTGCGCGGCGATGTGTGGCGGCATCGCAACCACGATTGGTAATGGCAACCGCGGCTGGTGGCAGGCATTGCAGCCTAATCTTGGGCGCGTGCTGGGCTATGTACTGGCCGGCGCGATTGTCGGCGGTCTCGGCAGCGGATTGCTCGGCATCGCACGCACGCCGATGCTGGGAATCGCGATGCGTGCATCGGTCGGCATCGTGCTGGTGATCGCGGGCTTGCGCTTGCTGGATTTAAAGGGGCGCTTGCCACGTTTCTTCGGGGGCCCCGGCGCGCGTTTCTGGCAATTGCTGCGGCCGTTGCAACGCCGCCTCATTCCAGCAGACACCGCGATCAAACGCCTGCTGCTCGGCATGGTGTGGGGCTGGATGCCATGCGGGCTGAGCACGACATTGCTGGCTGCCGCGTGGCTGCAGGCCAGCGCAAGCCACGGCGCATTAACGATGGCGGCGTTCGGCCTTGGCACCTTGCCGATGATGGTGCCGCTGACCTGGGCCGGCGCCCGCATGGGCCAGTGCCTGCAGCGCGACGGCATCCGCACTGCAGCTGGCTTGCTGGTGCTGGGTAGTGGCTTGGTGACGATTGCGGCACCATGGTTGATGCAGATCTCTGCACTGCATGGCGTGCTTGAGGTTCTGGGTTGTCGCAGCTTACCGGTTGTCTGAGTTTTACCTAAGAGCAGGCGACGACGCCTACTGCGGCGTGCTCGCTACGCGGCTCTAAATGCCGCTGCGCAAACACGCCACAGTCTCGACGCCGCCCAAAGCTGGTGTTCCTCGTGGCTTACAAGGCTGACGCGTGTACGCCTGTGATCGCGCGACCGGATGGATCGGCGGCGTTGGCGAACGCGGCATCCCACGCGATCGCCGCCGGTGTTGAACACGCGATCGACTTGCCGCCCGGTACCGTGTTGGCGCAGGCATCGCCCGGGAATACCTGCTCGAACAGGTCGCGGTAGAAATAGGCTTCCTTGGTCGTCGGCGTGTTGATCGGGAAGCACGATGCCGCTTCGGCGAACGTGGCATCGCTGACGTTAGCCTCTGCATGCGCCTTCAACCCGTCAATCCAGCCATAGCCGACGCCATCGCTGAATTGCTCCTTCTGCCGCCACAAGATCTCCTGCGGCAAATAGCCTTCGAAGGTTTCGCGCAAGATGGATTTTTCCATCTTGCCGTTGCCGGCCATCTTGTGTTGCGCGTCCATCCGCATCGCCACGTCCATGAATTCAACGTCCAGGAACGGTACGCGTGGCTCGACACCCCACGCCATCATCGATTTGTTCGCGCGCAGACAATCGTAGCTATGCAATGCATCGAGCTTGCGCACCAATTCCTCGTGGAATTCGCGCGCGTTCGGTGCCTTGTGGAAATAGAGATAGCCGCCAAATAGTTCATCGCTGCCCTCGCCGGACAGCACCATCTTGACGCCCATCGCCTTTATCCGGCGCGCCAGCAAGTACATCGGCGTGGATGCACGAATGGTGGTGACGTCATAAGTTTCGATGTGGCGGATCACTTCCGGCAGCGCGTCGAGACCTTCCTCGAAGCTATAGGTGAAGCCGTGGTGCACGGTGCCCAGCGCATCAGCGGCTATCACTGCAGCCGCCAGATCCGGCGAACCCTCCAGGCCAATCGCGAAGCTGTGCAGGCGCGGCCACCAGGCTTCGCCCTTGTCATCGTCTTCGACGCGCTTGCGTGCGAACTTGGCTGCGCACGCAGCAACCAGCGATGAGTCCAACCCGCCCGAGAGCAGCACGCCGTACGGCACGTCGCTCATCATCTGCCGATGCACCGCGCGCTCGAATGCTTCGCGCAATTCGCGCTTGTCGGCGGCCACGCCCTGCACTGCATCGTAGTCGCGCCATGCGCGCTTGTACCAGTGGGTGAGTTCTCCCGTGGCGCTGTCGAATACATGCCCGGGCGGGAATGCAGCGACGTCGTGGCACATGCGCGCGATCGCTTTCATTTCCGAGGCGACCCAGATGCGGCCTTCTGCATCGTGGCCCCAGTACAGCGGACAAATGCCCATGTGGTCACGCGCGATCAGGACGCGTTGCGCCGCGGCATCCCACAGCGCAAAGGCAAAGATGCCATTGAGCCGGTCCAGCCATGTGGCGGGTGCTTCGCCATCGCGATACATCGCGTTGATGACTTCACAATCGGAGCCGGTCTGGAAGGCGTACTGCGTAGCCAACCGACGTTCGAGTTCGCGATGGTTGTAGATCTCGCCATTGACGGCCAGCACCAATGCACCGTCAGCCGAGCGTATCGGCTGCGCGCCGCCCGCTGGATCGACGATGGCGAGGCGCTCATGCACCAGCAGCGCATTCGCATCCACGTGCACGCCACTCCAGTCGGGCCCGCGATGACGTTGCCGCGCCGACAGCGACAGAGCAAGGGGACGCAGCGGATGCAAATCCGCACCCGGACGGATATCGAAGACACCGAGGATCGAGCACATGGGAAAGTCCTGTCGTGGAATATCAGAAGCCAGAAAAAGAAAAGGCCCGCACATTTCGGTGCGGGCCTCGGTTCGATTTGCGTGTGTTGCGCGCGCTAATCGCCGACCCACGGAGGGCTGGCGTTATTGAAATTATTCGCGGTACGCAGGAAGCTCATGGACCGACCTTAACCCGCCGCGCCGGCAACGCGCAATGGTTGCACCAGCAGCCGCTCGATCAATGCGAGGTAAAGATCCGGCAGGCGTTCCAGATCAGTCACGCGGACGTTTTCGTCGACTTTGTGAATGCTGGCGTTGACCGGACCGATCTCGATGCACTGCGCACCCAGCGGCGCGATGAAGCGTGCATCGGAGGTGCCGCCACCCGTGCTTTCCTCGGGCGGGGCGCCAGCAAACGTCGCCAAAACGTCACGCGCCGCAGCACGCAGCGGGCCTTCGGGTGTATGGAACGGCTCACCGCCTCGATGCCAGCGAACCTCGTATTCCAGTTCATGCGCTCGCAGCACGATTTCGCATTCTGTTTCCAACTGCGGCGCGTCCCAATGCGGGTTGTAGCGCAGGTTGAACAAGACTTGCAGTTCGCCTGGGATCACGTTGTTGGCGCCGGTGCCAGCGTGGATATTGCTGATCTGCAGGCTGGTCGGCGGAAAGGTTTCGAAACCTGCATCCCACGTGCGAGCCGCGAGTTCGTTCAACGCGGGCATTGCCTGATGGATCGGATTACGTGCCTTGTCCGGATAGGCGACATGACCCTGCACGCCCTTGACTGTCAACGTGGCCGACAGCGTCCCTCGACGGCCGACACGCAAGAGATCGCCGAGCGTTTCCTTGGATGACGGCTCGCCGGTAATGCACCAATCAATGTGCTGGCCACGCTCGCGGAACAACTTCGCGACTTGGCGAACACCATCAATCGCATCGCCCTCCTCGTCGGAAGTCAACAGCAGCGCAACCGTGCCCGGATGCTCAGGGTGCGCAGCGACGAAACGCTCAAGCGCGATCACGAATGCCGCCACGCTGCCCTTCATGTCGGCGGCGCCACGCCCGTACAGCACGCCATCGCGGAGTTCCGGCACGAACGGATCGCTGGCCCAGGCCTCACGCGGCCCAGGCGGCACCACATCGGTATGACCAAGCAAGACCAGCACCGGGCCATCGTCTCCGCCATGCGTCGTGAAAAGATTGTCTACCTCGCCCAAACGGAGGTGTTCGCTCGTGAAGCCTGCAGTCGCCAGCCGCGTCGCGATCAACGCCTGGCAACCGGCATCTTCCGGAGTGACCGAAGGCCGCGCGATCAAGTCGCAAGTGAGGTCGAATACGTCGCTCATGTTTCGGTCTCGAAGCGTGCCTTGAAGCCGTTGTCGGAAAAACCCTGTGTGACCAAGCCGTCATCGGTAGCGACCACCGGCCTGCGGATCAGTTGCGGATACTCTCGGAGCAGCAACTTCCATTCTGCATCGCTGCCAGGTGTTTTGCGCAGTGGCGCAAGATTCCGCCACGTCGTCGACGACTTGTTGACCATTGCCTCCCAACCACCGAGCGCGTCCTTCCACTTCACCAACGTCTCGGGCGATTGCGGATTGTCGCGATAGTCGCGATAGTCGATGAACACATGCGCGACGCCGAAGCGATCCAGCCACTTCCGGGCTTTCCTGCAGGTGTCGCAATTGGTGAGGCCGTAGAGCGTGTTGGTCATGACGCGGGAACTCCAAAAGGTGCGGGCGGGGTGTCCAATTCGTGACCTTCGGCGGCATGGATGCCGCCGATGAGCCTACATGGACGTACTTGCGGCGTGTCGCGCATTGGACGCCACGGTCGCGCCAACTTCGCCAACCCGCAAATTAATCCGCCAATCCACGCAACAGTTCGTTCACCGACGTCTTGCTACGCGTCCTCGCATCGACTTGCTTGACGATCACCGCGCAATACAACGAATGCGAACCGTCTTTCGCTGGTAACTGGCCGGAGACCACCACGCTATACGGCGGCACCGCGCCATAGCTGACCTCGCCTGTCGCGCGGTTGTACACGCGGGTGCTCTGGCCAAGGAATACACCCATGCCAATCACGCTGTGATGGCCGACCACGAAACCTTCGACCACCTCCGAACGCGCGCCGATGAAGCAATGATCTTCAATGATCGTCGGGCTGGCCTGGAGCGGTTCCAGCACGCCGCCGATGCCGGCACCACCTGATAGATGGCAATGCTTGCCGATCTGCGCGCAACTGCCGACCGTGGCCCAGGTGTCGACCATCGTGCCTTCGCCAACATGCGCGCCGATGTTGACGAAGCTCGGCATCAGCACCACGTCCTTGCCGACATGGCTACCCGAACGCACGATCGCGCCCGGCACCACGCGCACACCAAGCTTGCGGAACGCCGCCTCGTCAAAGTCTGCGAAGCGCGCCGGCACCTTGTCCCAGTACGGCGCCGGATGGGCTTCCACCAGTTCCATATCCGACGTGCGGAAATACAGCAGCACCGCCTTCTTCAACCATTCGTTGACCTGCCAGCCACCCTTGGCGTTGGGCTCGGCGACGCGCAACCAGCCGTTCTCCAGACCCGCGATCACACGTTCAACGGCTGGCCGAGTCGATCCCTCTAGTTCTTCGGGCGTCAGCGTGGCGCGGCGTTCCCAAGCGCTGTCGATGATGAAGCGCAGTTCTTTCGCTTCTGCCAGACGGGCAGTGGCCAATTTGGACAGGGGTCGCTTGCTGGTGGACGCCGCACGGGCTTGTTCAGGTGCTTTCGCAGGACTCATTTGGATTCTCCGTCGAGCGCATTCAGCAGCGCATCGCGCAATTGCTGGCGTTGGTGGTCATCATGCAACGCGCGGTCATGCTCGTCGCTGATCCGGAACATATCTTCGGCCCGCGCGCCGAAGGTGGCGATGCGTGCATCGTGCACGCGTAGCCGGCAATTGCGCAGCACACGGCTGACATCTGCCAGCAAGCCGGGACGATCGGTACATACCAAACTCAACAACGTGCGACCGCTTCCCGCATCGCCGAAATCCACCTGCGGCACGATCCGGAAATGGCGCAAGTGGCGCGGCTGCGTGCGCCGCGCCGGGCGGATTTCGTCGAGTTCCACGGTTGCCAACGCATCCTGCAGCCGTTGCTCAACGTGCGCGGCCAGCACGATCCGCTGCCCGTCTGCGGGAATGACCTCGAAGGTGTCGACCACACTGCTGTGCGGGCCGTCCAGCAGGCGCGCCTGCTGGATCGCCAGGCCCAGCCGATCAAGGGTCGCCACGATTGCCGCGAACAGGCCATCGCGATCCGGCGAGCGCACGAAGATTTCCAGCGCTCCGGCCAGTGCGCCGAGCGGGCGTACTGCAATGCGCAGGTCGTCCGGCGCCAATTCGCGCAATTGCTGCGCCTGCCACGACAGCGCATCCGGACGCCCACGCAAAAAACAGTCGGGCGGTAGTTCGTCGAACAGGTCCTCGATTTCCAGCGGACCCACGCCTGCCTGCTCCAGCAGTGCAGCGGCGGCTGCACGATGTTCGGCGATGCGTTCTTGCGCGGCGACCGGATGTTCAAGACCGCGCCGTAACGCAAGCCGTGCGGCGGTGTAGAGATCCGCGAGCAGCCGATCCTTCCAGCCATTCCACAACTTCGGCGAAGTCCCCGCGATATCCGCACAGGTCAGCAGATAGAGCAGGTCCAAGCGTTCGCGGTCGGCGACCTGTGTCGCGAAACGATGGATCACTGCCGGATCGCCGATGTCCTGCTTCTGTGCGGTCACCGACATCAACAAATGTTTCTCGACCAGCCACGCGACCAGCGATGTCTCGCCTTCGGACAGACCATGCGCGATGCAGAATTCG
>JBDSGA010000227.1:0-15578 GCA_039919235.1 Thermomonas sp.
GTCCACCGGCGGCCAGGTTGCCGCGGAACTCATCGCCCTGCGGGATGCGCGCCAGGCAAAAGTCCATCGGCTCGCCATCAACCAGCAGGATGCGCTTGTCGCCATCCACGATCTCCGGCAGGTAGCGCTGGGCCATCGCCAGGTGCCGGCCACCGTCGGTCAGCGTTTCCAGGATCACATTGAGGTTGGGTTCACCGGCGCCGGCGCGGAAGATCGAGCGCCCGCCCATGCCGTCCAGCGGCTTGAGCACTGCTTGCCCATGTTCACCGACGAACGCCTTGAGGGCAGCCGGGGCCCGACTCACCAGTGTGGGCGGACAGCATTGCGGGAACAGCAGCGCGGCGAGTTTTTCGTTGAAGTCACGCAGGCCCTGCGGATCATTGACGACCAGTGCGCCCTGGCGCTGGGCCATGCCCAGAATCTGGGTGTCATGGATGTAGTTGGCATCGACCGGTGGATCGGTGCGCATCAGCACCACATGGCCCGGTCCGAACTCAAGTTGTGACGTTAGTCCCAGATCGAACCACTGCGCTGGATCCTCGGTGACGCGCAGCGTCATGCAGTCGGCGACGGCGCGCATGGCCTTCAACGACAGGCCACCCGGCACGACATAGTGCAGCCGATGGCCGCGCCGCTGGGCTTCCAGCAGCATGGCGAAGGTGGAGTCCTTGGCAATCTTGATGGATGCGATCGGATCCATCACCACCACGATGTCCAGCGCTTTACCAAGCGGGGTCCCGTGCGTCATCGTTGCTTCCTGCGAAAACTGCCCAAATGGTAGCAGGGGGCTTGCTTCAAACCGCGATGTGACGCAACGCGTCGCTTGACACGTGGTGCGCAGACTGGGATATAAGCAGTCCGCACCTTGGACGAATATCCGGGGTAGCGATCAAGCGACACAGCACGCGGAAAGGGGAATGCATGGCGCAGAAAGACGATCAAGGCGTTGGCCTCAGTGGGTTGAGGGTGATGGTCATCGACGATTCGAAGACGATCCGTCGCACTGCGGAAACCTTGCTGGTGCGCGAGGGTTGCGAAGTCGTCACCGCAATGGACGGATTCGAAGCACTTTCGAAGATCGCCGACCACAACCCGCAGATCATATTCGTCGACATCATGATGCCGCGGCTGGATGGCTATCAGACGTGCGCGTTGATCAAGAACAACCAGACATTCAAATCCGTGCCCGTGATCATGCTTTCGTCGAAAGACGGGTTGTTCGACAAGGCGCGCGGGCGCATCGTGGGCGCTGAGCAATATCTCACCAAACCATTTACGCGCGAAGAACTCCTTGGCGCGATCCGGAAGTACGTCAACGCCTGACCGGGGGGTAAGGCACACATGGCACGCATATTACTGATCGAAGATTCACCGACTGAGGCTGCGGTCATGACTCAGTTGTTGGAACGCAACGGGCACCAAGTCACCACCTCGGTCAATGCCGAGGATGGCATTGCCACGTGTCGGCGCGACAAGCCCGACCTGGTGCTCATGGACGTAGTGCTGCCGGGCATGAATGGCTTCCAGGCCACCCGCGCGTTGTCGCGCGATGCCGATACCAGCCATATCCCCGTGCTGATCGTCAGCACCAAGAACCTGGAAACCGATCGGATGTGGGGCATGCGCCAAGGCGCCAAGGACTACATCGTCAAGCCGCCGCGCGAGACCGACTTGATCGAGAAGATCAACGCATTGGTCGGTCACTGAGCATGGCGAAGCGCGGCAAAGGCAAGACAAAGGGCAAGCAGCCTGCGCAGGTTGCCGGCCCCTTGATCGCGGCTTCGGCCGATGATCGAATCGTCGAGCAGATTCATGAGCCTGCCGGTGAGGTTGAAACGGCAGCGGCGGTTGCCGTGCCGGTCGAACTGGCCCCTGACATCATCGCAGCGCCGGCCCAAGTAGAGCCCGTTGTCCAAGCGGTGCCGTCAAAGCAGGCCAAATCACAACGCAAGCTCAAAGTGCGCGAGCGCGACCAACGGCCCCCCTTTCTGGTACTGGCCGATTACGAACAGCGCAGCCTGGCCCACGTGGCGGGCTTGCCGGAACAGCTGGATGCACCCGGACTTTGGCGTGGCGTTGCCTACCGCATCGGCTCGCATCGGCTCGCATCGGGTTTTGATGAAGTGGTCGAAATCCTGACCATGCCCCCACTGACCACTGTCCCTGGCGCACAGCCGTGGATGTTGGGCGTCGCCAACGTGCGCGGCACTTTGCTGCCGGTGGTTGATCTCAAGCAATTCCTGGAAGGCGAGCGCACCGTGCTGCACGAGAGCCAGCGCGTGCTGGTGGTTCGCCAGCCTGGTGGTGAAGTCGCCATCACCATTGATGAGCTCTACGGCCAGCGCAGTTTCGTCGATGGACAAACCATTGATGTCGCGCAGGTATCTGAAGGCCGTTATGGCTATTTCGTTGATCGTGCGTACCGCATGGGTGAACAGGACTGGGGCGTGTTCAGCCTCGACCGTCTCGCCCGCACCCCTGAATTCCGCCAAGCCGCCGCCTGATACGCGGTCACACACGCAAGCCGAGGTCGCAACATGAGCACTATGATGGATTCCGTCGCTGGCAAGGGTCGCAACCTGAGCACCAATGCGTGGATCGCGTTGCTGATCGGGTCGCTGGTGGTATTTGCTGGCAACACGTTGTACGCGACCACCAAGGCCTCGCGCCTGGGTGGTGCCAGTACGTCGGCGTCGCGCTTGCAGCTCAACTCGCAACGACTGGCCAACCAGGGCCGGGAAGCCATCGAGGGCAACGCTGAAGCATTCGCGTCCTTCAAGGACACCAAGGCGGAAGTCGACCAGGACATCAAGACGCTCAATGATCGCTTTAGCGATTCTGCGGGCGTCTCCGGACCGATCACCACGGTGACAAATACCTGGGCCCCACTGGCCAAGCGTGCCGATGAAGTCCTCGGCAGCCAGACAGCGGTGCTGGCACTGGCCGGTCGCGCCAACAGCTTCTCGGCCAAGGTGCCGCAGTTACAGGCGCAGTTGAACGAAGTGGTGCGCGGACTTGCCTCCGGCGGCGCCAGTTCGGGTCAGGTGTTTACCGCGCTGCAGCAAGTGGTGACATCGTCCACGATGGCTCGCCGTATCGCGGAATTGCAGGCAGGAGGCAGCGGTGCGCAGGTAGCCGCCGGCGCCCTGGGTCGTGACTCGGCGGTATTTGATCGCTCCATGAACGCACTGCGCAATGGCGGTGGCGATATCGCCAAGGTCACGGCGGCCGGCGCGCTTGGCCCGCTCAGTCAGGCCAACACGCTTTGGCAGGACATGAAGAAGGACTTGGATGCGATCGTGGCAAGCTCCAAGGATCTGATCGGTGCGCAGACCTCCGTTGCGGCGCTGACCACGGGCTCCGACAAACTGCTTGCCGACAGTGAAAACCTGTTTGCGGCGTTCACCTCATTCGGGTCGCTGAAAGACACCAGCATTGTGGGCGGCGTATGGCTCAGCATCCTGTCCGGCGCGCTGGCGCTGTTCTCGATCGCCGGTTTGTTGTGGGCCCTGGGCCGCGCGCAACGCGCGCGTTACCAGACCACCAAGGAGCTGAACGACCGCAACCAGGAGGCGATCATGCGCCTACTGGACGAAATGGGTTCCCTCGCGGAAGGCGACCTGACTGTGAAGGCGACCGTGACCGAGGACATGACCGGCGCGATCGCGGACTCGATCAACTTCGCCGTGGAACAGCTACGCACCCTGGTGGCCACCATTAACGACACCTCTGTGCACGTGGCCTCCAGTACCCAGGAAACCCAAGCCACGGCGATGCACCTGGCCGAGGCGGCGCAGCATCAGGCGCAGGAGATTAGTTCTGCGTCCGGTCGTATCACTGAAATCGCCGCGAGCATCAACCAGGTGTCGCAGAACTCGGCGGACTCTGCCGAGGTGGCGCGGCGCTCGGTGCAGATCGCAACCAACGGTGCAGGCGTGGTGCGACAGACGATCGCCGGCATGGACAGCATCCGCGACCAGATCCAGGAAACCTCCAAGCGCATCAAGCGACTGGGCGAAAGCTCGCAGGAGATTGGCTCCATCGTGGAACTCATCAACGACATTTCCGAACAGACCAACATCCTGGCGTTGAACGCCGCCATCCAGGCGGCCTCGGCAGGTGAAGCAGGTCGCGGGTTCGCGGTGGTGGCCGATGAAGTGCAACGACTCGCCGAACGCTCGTCAAGCGCGACCAAGCGTATCGAATCACTGGTCCAGACCATTCAGGCCGATACCAACGAGGCCGTCAGCTCGATGGAACAGACGACGTCCGAAGTGGTCGCCGGTGCACGACTGGCCGAGGACGCGGGTACCGCGCTGGGCGAAATCGAAAAGGTGTCAGCCGACTTGTCCGGGCTGATTCAAGGCATCTCGATCGCCGCAGCGCAGCAGTCCACGGCGGCGACCGATATCACCCAGACGATGAACACCATCCAGTCGATCACCGCACAGACAGCCCAGGGCGCAAACCAGACGGCGGAGTCGATCGGCAACCTGGCCCAGCTCGCTGCCGACCTGCGTCGTTCGGTCGCCGACTTCAAGCTGCCGGCCTGAGCGCCGGGCCAGTAGGGGTTGGGATGAACATTTCCGTCCAGGCTTGCCCCGCATTCGTGCAGGGCCTTACCGGAGCGTCGCGATGACTACGGCGTTGCGGGATGCCATTGACCACACCGCGCTCGGCTGGGTAAAGCCCGAGATCGACGAGACCCTGCGCCAGGCGCGGCTCGAGATCGAGGCCTTTGCCGAATCGCCGGCCGATGTCGAACGCATGCGGGGTTGTGCCGGCTATCTGCACCAAGTGCAGGGCACCCTGCGCATGCTCGAACTGCGCGCGCCGGCCATGGTGGCTGACGAAATGGAACAGCTGGCGCAAGCGCTGGTGGCAGGCGAGACCAGCAACCGCGACGACGCCTGTTCGGTGTTGATGCGCGGCGTCGTGCAATTGCCGGATTACCTGGAGCGCCTGCAGGGCGGCCACCGGGACATCCCGATCGTGTTGCTGCCCCTGCTCAACGAGCTACGCGCGGCTCGTGGGACGGCGGAATTGGCCCAGGATGCCTTGCCAAATCTTCTGGAGGCACCGTCTGAAGCCGAGCTCGAACATGCCCGAGGAAGCTTGGCGGGTCGAAACCGGGCGCTGCTCGATACGGTGTCGACCGCGCTCAAGGAAGACCTGTTACGGGTCAAGGATGCCCTGGACCTGCACCTGCGTTCGGGTTCCACGGATGGCGCTGCCCTCAAGCCGCAAGCGGAATCGCTGGATCGCATCGGTGAAACCCTCGCCATGGTCGGCCTGGACGCATCGCGTGGCGTGATCCATCAGCAGGGCAAGATCCTGCACGCCATTGCCGATGGTGAGCGCCCCTCCAGCGAAAGCGAGTTGCTGGATGTCGCTGGCGCCTTGATCTACATCGAACATTCCCTGGACGATCAGGTTTCACGGCTCGGACAGGACAATGTAGGCGTTGGCACCGATGCCGACGACTTGCGGGTCCAGGAATCGCGCAAGGTCATGGGCGCGCTGGCCCACGAGGCCGTGGCCAACTTCGCTGAAGTACGCAATGCGTTCGTTGCCTTCGTGGAAACTGATTGGGATCATGCCGCGCTGCAACAGGTGCCCCGCCTGCTCGCCGAAGTGGCGGGTGCGATGCGCATCCTGCAGCTTCCAGAGCCCGCCGGATACCTGGAAGGGCTGCGCCGCTACAGTCATTTCGAACTGATCAGCAAGCAGCAGGTTCCGGGAGGTCGGGACCTTGATACCTTGGCCGATGCCTTGGCCGGGATGGAGTACTACCTCGAGTCCCTGCAAGACCCGCACGGGCAGCGCCACGACCTGCTAGACAAGACCCGCGACAGCCTTGCCGCATTGGCGTACTGGCCGCTGCCGGGTGGTGAACTGGACATTGAGGCGCCCACGAGCGCTGCTGAAGTTGCCACCGACGATTTACCGGCGCAGGAAGCAGCCCCTGCCTTGGGCGACGTGCCCGAGGCGATCGCGCAGGCGACCGTGGTGTCCTCTCACGCCAGCGCACCCGTGCTCAGTGCGGGATTCGATGCAGCCGGTGACGAAATCGACGATGAAATCCGGGAAATTTTCCTGGAAGAATTCGAGGAAGAAATCAACAATCTGGACCAATTGCTTCCCATCTGGCGCCGCACGCCGGACGGTGCCGAACAGTTGCGTCCGATTCGCCGCGTGTTCCATACCCTGAAAGGCAGTGGTCGGCTGGTTGGCGCAAGGAGCTTGGGTGAATTCAGCTGGCACGTGGAAAGCATGCTCAACCGCGTGCTTGATGGTTCACGACCCGCCAGCCATGCCGTGTTGGCCTTCGTCAGCCAAACTCGTGACGTGCTCCCACAGTTGCTTGCTGCGCTGCGCGGCGAAGCTGCAGTCAGTGTCGACCTTGCCGCGATGGAAGCGGTCGCCGACCGGCTGGCGGCTGGCGAGGACGTGCTGCTGGACGTGCTTCCAATCGGAAGTACAGCCAATGCCGGCGTCATCAACGCACCGCAACAGGACGTGGTCTCCACTCTGGATACCGTATCCGTACAGGTCGACCAGGTGCTGCTGGAAATCCTCAGTGGCGAAGTAGGAAGCCATCTGGAAACCGTGGATGCATGGCTCGCAAAGGCACACGCGGGCAACAGCGCCGTCAGTGATGGCCTATTGCGTGCGATCCACACCCTCAACGGCGCATTCGCGATGACCGAGGTGCCGTCGGTCACGGCCTTCACTACACCTGCGGAAGGCTATGTCAAGCGTTTGCTATCCGCTTCCGTACCCGCAGATGTCGATGGCATCGCCGCCATTGGCGACGTTGCCGAGGCAGTGCGTGCATCGACGCTGGCCTTGCAGGCCACTCCGACCCGGGTTCCGGTGTATGCAGCCCTGGTGACACGTCTTGCGGGAATGCGCGATGCGCTGCCGGAAGCCAGCCTTCCGTTCACGATCACCGATACCAGTGCCGACATTGAAGCGGCGTTCGTGGCCGCAGAAGAGGAAGCCGAAGACGCTCGACTTGCGGCTGAACATGCAGCCATGGAACGCATGGCTGCCGAAGAAGCCGAAGCAGCGCGTGTTGCCGCAGAGCAGGCCGAAGCCGAGCGCATTGCTGCCGAAGAAGCCGACGCAGCGCGTGTTGCTGCAGAGCAGGCCGAAGCCGAGCGCATTGCTGCCCAAGAAGCCGAAGCGGCGCGTGTTGCCGCCGAGCAGGCTGAAGCCGAACGCACTGCTGCCGAAGAAGCTGAAGCGGCGCGTGTTGCTGCTGAGCAGGCCGAAGCCGAACGCATCGCTGCCGAAGAAGCTGAAGCAGAGCGCATTGCCGCTGAGCAAACCGAAGCCGAACGTGCCGCGGCTGCGGAAGCCAAGGCAGCCCGCATCGCCGCGGAGCAGGCCGAAGCTGAGCGTGTTGCTGCCGAGCAAGCTGAAGCGGCCCGCATTGCAGCCGAGCAAGCCGAGAACGAACGTATTGCTGCCGAGGAAGCCGAAGCGGCGCGCATCGCGTCCGAGCAGGCCGAAGCCGAACGCGTTGCCGCGGAGGAAGCTGAAGCAGCGCGTCTCGCCGGGGAGAAGGCGGAAGCGGAAAGACTCGAAGCCGAGCGCATCGAAGCAGAGCGCGTGGAACTGGAGCGACTCGCTGCGGAAGAAGCGGTCCGTGTTGAAGCAGAGAACGCCGAGGCTGAGCGTATTGAAGCAGAACGCATCGAAGCGGATCGACTTGCAGCTGATCGGATCATGGCCGCCAGGGCTGAGTCCGAACGGGTTGAAAACGAACGTCTGGCTGGCGAGCGCGCGCAAGCGGCGCGGGTCGAAGCAGAGCGTCGTGCTGAAGAAGTTGCGGCGGCAGCGAAGGCACGCGAGCAGGCGGCCTTGGCCGCACTACTGGCCAGTGCCACGTCGACCGACGATCCCGACGAAGCGCTCGACATGAGCGGGCTGGATCCGGAGTTGGTCGATATCTTCGTGGAAGAAGGTGGAGACCTGCTGGATCACGCCGATGGTCTACTTGCGCAGTTGCGTGAAAGCCCCGAATCCCGAGAGCCCATGGTCGGCTTGCAGCGTGACCTGCATACCCTGAAGGGTGGTGCACGCATGGCGGGCGTGATGCCGCTCGGCGAGCTTGGCCACGCGATGGAGACATTGCTCGAAGCGGTTGTCGCCCAGCGTGCGGAACTTGGCGCAGATGGCGTGCCATTGCTGGAACGCGGTTTCGACCGCCTGCACGGGATGCTCACCCGCGTCGCCGCACGTCGTGCGGTAGGCATGCCCGTGGGTTTGATCGACGACTTCAACAACCGCGCCGAAGCCCCGATCGCGACGGTCGAAGAAGAAGTGGACGACGGGATCGGGTTTGCCCCGGTCGTGAAGAAAGTCGAGCTGAAGCCGCTGTCGTCGCCGATGGTGGCCGACGGTTTCGGCGACGACGAGGACATCGGCGTGCGGGCGCCTCAGGAACAGGTCCGCATCCGCGCCGACCTCCTCGATCGCCTGGTGAACTACGCCGGCGAAGTGGCGATTTACCGTTCTCGGCTGGAACAGCAGCTCGGGGCATTCCGCGGTACCGCCGCGGAAATGGAACAGACCAACATCCGCCTGCGCGACCAGTTGCGCCGCCTGGATGCGGAAACCGAAGCGCAGATCATCGCCCGCTTCCAGCGCGAGCCGGACTCCAGCGACGCCAGTTTCGATCCACTCGAGCTCGACCGGTTCAGCACCCTGCAACAGCTCTCGCGCGGACTGGCTGAGTCTGCAGCCGACTTGGTGAGCCTGCATGGCTCAATGGAAGACTCCACTCGCCAGTACGAAACCTTGCTGCTGCAGCAGGCGCGCGTGAGCTCTGAATTGCAGGAAGGCCTCATGCGCACGCGCATGGTGCCGTTCGACGCGTTGGTTCCCCGCTTGCGCCGGGTCATTCGCCAAGCCACGGGCGAAACCGGCAAGAGTGCGCAGCTGAAGCTCGATGGGGCACAGGGCGAACTCGACCGCAACGTGCTCGAACGCATGACCGCGCCGCTGGAGCACATGCTCCGTAATGCGGTCGCGCATGGCCTGGAAACCCCGGAAGAACGTCTAAAGGCGGGCAAGCCGGCAGAAGGCAGCATCCGCGTCGCGGTTCGCCGCGAAGGGTCCGAAGTGGTGCTGCAGGTCAGCGATGACGGCGGTGGCCTGAATCGAGATGCCATCCGCGCCCGAGCGATCGAACGTGGACTGATCAAGCCCGATGCGATCCTCGGTGACACCGATCTGTATGTACTGATCCTGGAACCTGGTTTCTCCACCGCGCAGACGGTCAGTCGCCTGGCGGGCCGAGGCGTCGGCATGGACGTGGTCGCCAGCGAAGTGCGCCAACTCGGGGGCTCGCTGGATATTTCGTCGATCGCGGGCGAAGGCACCATGTTCACCCTGAGACTGCCGCAGACGCTGGCGGTGACCCAGGCAGTCTTCGTCAAGATCGGCGATACCCAATTCGCAGTGCCAATCGCCTCGGTCCGGGGTGTAGGCCGCATCACCCGCGAGGAACTTGCGAAGAACGACACCACCTACCGCTACGGCGGTGATGACTACGCGCTGCACGACCTCGGTCGGTTGGTGGGTACCACCACCGCGAAGGCGGAAGGGCAGTTGCAGATGCCGTTGCTGTTGGTGCGCTCAGGCGACCTGCGCGCAGCGGTGGTGATCGACCAGGTCGTAGGCAACCGCGAAATCGTGGTCAAGTCTGGTGGCCCGCAGCTGGCGTCGGTGCCTGGCATCTTTGGCGCCACCATCATGGGCGACGGCAGTGTGGTGGTGATCCTGGACGTGGCACCGCTGGTGCGTCGTGCCGCCGCCCTGCCGCACGACGCGGTGCCGGTCCAGCAGAAGATCGAGCAGCGCCACGTCCCACTGGTCATGGTGGTGGATGACTCAGTCACCATGCGCAAGGTCACCAGTCGCGTGCTGGAACGCAACAATTTCGAGGTGGCGACCGCGAAGGACGGCATCGACGCACTCGAACGCATGGCGGACATGATCCCCGACCTGATGCTGCTCGACATCGAAATGCCGCGCATGGACGGCTACGAATTGGCGACGGCGATGAAGGCCGATCCGCGGATGCGCAACGTGCCGATCATCATGATCACCTCGCGCACTGGCGAGAAGCATCGCGAGCGCGCCATGGAACTGGGCGTGGAACGCTATCTCGGCAAGCCGTACCAGGAAGTCGAGCTCATGCGCAATGTGTTCGACCTGCTTGGGGTGGAACGCGTCGGCGAAGGCTCGTGACGCGCAAGCGCGTCGTCTTGCTCGCACGCGCGGGCGCGGCGTGCGAGCGCACGCAGGCATCGATCGTGGACGCTGGCGCCGAATTGGTGGCGACGCTCGATCCCGCCAGCACCTCGGAGAAGGAGGTGCGTTCGGCTAATCCGGATGCGTTGATGGTGATCCTTGATCCCGTGGTTGAACAGGCGCTGGACGCCCTCGATGGGGTGCTCGGTGATCCTGCGTTCGATGTGATGTTCGAAGACGCCGATGTAGCGGCCAAGCGGGAAGGGTGGGAAGCCGCGCGCTGGGCGCGTCATCTCAGGGCCAAGCTGCATGGACATGAGAATGTCCTGCCGCCCGCGAGGGGGGCAGCGGCAACACAGGCGCCAGCGCAGGCCGAGGCCGCAAGCGAAGGCGGTTTCCAACAAGAAATGGAGGCATTGCAGCGCAGGGTCGCCGCCATGCCGGAATTGCCGCACGGCAACCCGGACAAAATTCCTGCCAGGCAAGGCGCCGTCGTAATTGCAGCGGGTGTGGGCGGTCCGGATGCAGTCCGCCAGTTGCTGGGCAAATTACCGCCCTCTTTCACGCATCCAATTGTCTTGCGCCAGCGCATCGAAGGCGGGCAGTACGACAAACTGGTCCGGCAAATGCAACGGGCGACCGAGTTACGCGTGGTATTGGCGCAAACGGGCGATCCGTTGCAGTCGGGCACCGTGCATGTCTTGCCAGATGGCATCGATGTGCAATCAGCACCGGCCGGCCTGGTGTTCGCGCCTGTGGCGGGCGAACCCGCGTTTTCCGCGCTACCGCCGGTCGATAGCGCGCTGTTGCTGCTGAGCGGCGCTGAAATTGGCTTGGTCGATATTGCGATGACGCTGACCTGGGCAGGTGGAATAGCCTTGGGCCAGTCCCCGGAAAATTGCTTCGATCCGGCGGCCAGCAATGCGTTGGTAGCGCGTGGAGGCCATGCCGCGAACCTGGCGCAACTGTCCGCCAAACTCCTTGAACGTTGGCCTGTCTAGAGGTCTGCCATGTCCGATTCTGCTCCCATCATCCGCGGCGTATTGATCCAAATTGCAGATGCGAAGCTGCTTCTGCCCAATGCGACCATCGCCGAAGTGCTGTCCTATGCCGACCCGGATCCCGTTCCGGATGCCCCGGACTGGCTGTTGGGCCGCATCCGCTGGCGTGGCTGGCAATTGCCGCTGGTGGCGTTCTCGCGCTTCACCGGGATTGCCAGCGACGAACAAGGCGGGTTAGGCAGTAAGGTGATCGTGCTCAAGGCACTGGGCGGCGATGCCAAGCGCCCGTTCTTCGCGGTCCTGACCCAGGGCTTCCCGCGCCTGGTGACGGTGACCGACACCGCGCTTGCATTGGATACCCACGATGATTCGGTGCCAGAGGGCGTGCTGGCCAAGGTGCGCCTGAACGAAGATGACGCGTTGGTGCCCGACCTGGCCACGCTGGAAATGCGCATCGGCGAAGCATTGGCCGCTGCGGCCTAACCGAAATACTCACGCTAGCGCGTCGAATCGACGGGTTAGCCGAGGTCGCCGTGCAGCACTTGCAGGGCAGAGATCGCGGCGAGACCGGCGGTTTCGGTGCGTAGCACGCGCGGGCCCAGTCGCACGCCGCTGAAGCCTGCTGATTGCAGGTGCTCGATGTCCTGCGGTGACCAGCCGCCCTCCGGTCCTACCGCAAGACAGATCGGCGCTGCCGAGTCGACATCAAGTCGCGACAGTGACACTCGTGCATCCGGGTCCAGGATCAGTCGCAGGCCACCAGCAGGCAACGCAGCAAGTGCTTGTACCAGTGACTGTGGCATCGCCACCCCCGGCACAAGCGCGCGACCGCACTGCTCGCATGCCGAGACCACCACGCCTCGCCAGTGGGCCAGGCGCTTGTCGGCGCGGGCGCCTTCAAGCCTGACCTCGCTGCGTTGCGAATACAGCGGCTGAAATGACACGACACCAAGTTCGGTGGCCTTCTGCAGGATCAGGTCCATTTTTTCGCCGCGGGCCACGCCTTGCAGCAGGATCAACTGCAGCGGCGATTCGTTGTTGATGGCGATGCCCGGACCGACCTGGGCACGTACGACGCGCTTGCCTACGTCGACCAAGCGCGTCGGATAGTCATGGCCATCGCCGTTGAACACGATGCAGCTGTCGCCAACGCCCATGCGCAAGACGCGGGACAGGTGGTTGGCAGCGGGTTCCGGTAGTTCGATCTCGCTCCCGGCGACCAATGGCAATGCGACATAAACACGGGTCACGCGCATGCGGTGGCTTCCAGGATGACGTCGCCAGTGACCTGCGCCAGCATTTGCAATTGTGCGTCGTCGATGCAATAGGGCGGCATCCAATACAGGATATCGCCGAGCGGACGCAGGACCACGCCGCGCTCCAGTGCCGCGCGATAGGCGCGTAAGCCGACGCGAAGTGCCGGATCGAAGGGCGTATGCCGGTCGCCATCCTGCGACAGCTCGATCGCCAGGATCATGCCGGTCTGGCGCACATCAGCGACATGCGGCAATGCTGCCAACGGCACTGCGAGTTCGTGCATGCGTGCGCCGGTGACACGGTTACGTGCCAGCACGTCGTCCTCGCGGAAGATCGCCAGTGATGCCAGCGCAGCGGCGCAGGCAAGCGGATTGCCGGTGTAGCTGTGCGAATGCAGGAATGCGCGTTCGCGCGAATCGTCAAGGAAACCGTCATAAATGGCCTGTGTCGCCAGCACTGCGGCCAGCGGCAGGAATCCGCCGGTCAGGCCCTTCGACAGGCATAGCAAATCCGGTTGCACGCCCGCTTGTTCACAAGCAAAAAGCGTGCCTGTGCGGCCAAACCCGACCGCGATCTCGTCGGCAATCAGGAAGATGCCATGCGCATCGCAGAGTTCTCGCGCGCGTCGCAGGTAAGCCGGGTCGTGCATGCGCATGCCACCGGCACATTGCACCAAGGGTTCCAGGATCAAGGCACAAATTTCGCCGGCATGCTGTTCGAGCACTGCCTCCAACGATGCAGCTGCACGCTGCGCGCAATCTGCTGCGGTTTCCCCCGGCTTTGCCATGTATGCATCCGGCGATGGCGCAAAGAGGGACTCGCACAAAAGCGGGGCGTACACGCGACGATACAAGGGGATGTCGCCGACCGATAGCGCCCCGATGGTCTCGCCGTGGTAACCGTTTTCAAGTGCGAGAAACTTGGTGCGTCTGGTTTCGCCGCGATTATGGAACCAGTGGAACGCCATCTTCAGTGCAACTTCCACGCCGGCCGATCCGTTGTCGGCATAGAACACCTTGGCCAATGGCGCGCGGTCGACTTCCCGGGGGGCGACCGCCAACAACTGCTCTGCTAGCTCCACTGCGGGTGCATGCGAAAAGCCGGCCAGGATCACCTGTTCCAGCTGCATGGCCTGGGTCGCGATGGCCTGCGCGATGCGCGGTTCTGCATGGCCGAACAGATTGGTCCACCAGCTGGAGACGGCATCCAGATAGCGCGTCCCGTCGTGGCCGACCAGCCATGCGCCGTCGCCGCGCTCGATGGGCACCAGCGGCAAGATGTTCGGGTGTTCCCGCATCTGCGTGCACGGATGCCAGAGTACCGCCAGGTCCCGTTCGCGCCAGTCGTCGGCGCTGCCCGCTATCATGTCGGGATGGTGAACACGATTCGTCATCCCCGCATTATCCCCGCAGATGCATTCGCAGGCCCGCTGGCAGGTGTTGGGCGATGACCCGGCGCCTGCCCACCATCCACGGCATCACTGAGCACGAGGCCGGTCCTTACCGGCTAGAAAAGCTCGATCTGGAATTTGCCAACGGCGAACGCCGGCTGTACGAACGGCTGCATGGTCGCGGCCACGGCGCGGTGGCGGTGGTGCCGATGCTGGATGCGCATACCGTGCTGCTGGTGCGCGAATATGCGGCCGGCGTGCATCGCTATGAACTGGGCCTGGTGAAGGGTCGCATCGATGCTGGCGAGACTCCCGCGCAGGCGGCCGACCGCGAACTGATGGAGGAGGCAGGCTATGGCGCGCGTGATCTCACCGTGCTGCGCAGCCTGACCCAAGCGCCGCTGTACATGAGCCATTCCACCCATCTGGTGATTGCGCGCGATCTTTATCCGAAGCGTCTGGTCGGTGATGAGCCGGAAGAACTCGAAGTGGTGCCGTGGCGACTGGATCGGTTGCATGAGCTGATCTTGCGCGAAGAATTTTCCGAAGGTCGCTCGATCGCCGCGTTGTTCATCGCCAGGGAGTGGTTGCAGCAGCAATGACCATCACGCCTGAACTGCGCGACGCGGTGATTGCTATCGCGCGCGAAGCCGCCGCCGACATCCTCGCCGTGTATGAAGGGGCGTTCGAGGTCGAGCACAAGGACGACCGTTCGCCACTGACGGCTGCCGATCTCGCCTCCCATCTCCGGATCGTGGAGGGTTTACAAGCGCTGACACCTGACATCCCGGTGTTGTCGGAAGAGTCGAAGGCCACCGACATCGCGCAGCGCCGCACGTGGTCGCGGTTCTGGCTGGTCGATCCATTGGACGGCACCCGTGAGTTCATCAAGCGCAACGGTGAATTCACGGTCAACATTGCGTTGATCGAAGATGGCGTGGCGACATTCGGCGTGATCCAGCAGCCGGTAGGCGGCGGGTTGTGGCATGGAGGGCCGGGTGCGGGTGCCTTCCGTCGTGTGGGCGAATCGGATCAGGGCATCCATGTTCGCAATCCAGCGACCTCTCCGTTGCGGATCGCCGCCAGCCGTTCACACCGTGATGCACGCACCCAAGCATTGCTGGATTCACTCTCCGGCAGCGAAGCGATGCCGTGCGGTTCGTCGCTGAAATTTTGCCGCATCGCCGAAGGCGAGCTCGACCTGTATCCACGCTTCGGCCCGACCAGCGAATGGGACACTGCGGCGGGACAGGCGATCCTGGAAGGCGCAGGTGGTGCGGTGCTGGATCCGCGCGGACGACCGTTCCGCTACAACCAGCGCGACACCCTGCTGAATGGCGATTTCATCGCGTTCGGTGATGTCGCCCTGCGCGATCGCTTGCCGGTATGACTGACTCCGCATGAGCCAGGCAGGGGACATCGATTCGCTATTGACGATCATGGCCACGCTGCGAGATCCGCACGCGGGTTGCCCATGGGATGTGCAGCAAACCTTCGCCAGCATCGCGCCGTATACCATCGAGGAAGCCTACGAAGTCGCCGATGCGATTGATCGCGGCGACATGGACGGCCTCAAGGATGAGCTTGGCGACCTGCTGCTGCAGGTCGTATTCCATTCGCGCATGGCCCAGGAACAAGGCGCGTTCCAGTTTGCCGATGTGGTG
>JBDSGA010000228.1:0-4220 GCA_039919235.1 Thermomonas sp.
CCGATGAGTCGAGATGATATTCCGCTGATCGGTCGCGCGCCCGGCCACCGTCACCTGTGGTTGGCAACCGGGCACGGCATGATGGGCGTCGGCATGAGTGCGGGCACCGGTCAATTGATGGCCGACATGATCCAGGGCCAGGCGCCATCCGTGGATCCTGCACCGTTCGACCCGGCGCGATTCGCGTGAGGCAATCAGCATGAGTGACGTGTTCACCCTGCATCGCGGCAGCGCGCCGTTGTTGGTGAGCGTGCCGCATGACGGCAGCGAGATCCCGGATGCGCTTGCCGCGCGCATGACGCCATCGGCGCGACGTGCGCCGGATACGGACTGGCACGTCGCGCGCCTCTACGAAGTTGCGCGCGAACTGGGCGCCTCGATTCTGGTGCCGCGCTGGTCACGCTATGTGATCGACCTCAATCGCAGCGAAGACGACACCAGCCTGTACCCGGGGCAGAACACCACGGGTCTTTGTCCGATCGTCCGCTTCACCGGGGAGCCGGTGTATCTGCCAGGCCAAGCGCCCGATGTGGCTGAGGTGGCTGCGCGTATTGAGCGTTTTTGGCGGCCATATCACGCCGCCCTGCGTGGCGAATTGATGCGACTGAATTCACGTCATGGTCGCGTCACGCTATGGGAGGGCCATTCGATCAGGGGCAGCCAATTGCCGTTCCTGTTCGACGGGCGGCTACCCGACCTCAATCTCTGCACGGCCAATGGCGCCAGTTGCAGGGCGGCGCTGCAGGCGCGGCTTGAAGCCGTGCTTGCTGGGCAATCGCAATACGACTGGGTGGCCAACGGGCATTTCAAGGGCGGGCATATCACCCGCCATTACGGGGATCCGGGCAATGGTATCGATGCCGTGCAACTGGAAACCAGCCAGCGTTGCTATATGGATGAGGCAACGTATGGTTATGACAGCGGAAAAGCTGCAACACTACAGGTGCTACTTACAAGTTTGCTGCAGGCGACGTTGTGAACAGGAACTTAAAACGAGCAGACTGGGCGTGGTTGGTTGCACGCAGTTAAAGAGCAAGCCAACCGACATCAAAAAGGGCAGCCTAGGCCGCCCTTTTTGGATCACATCACACGGCTTTATTGCGCGCCCGAGCCAATGTTCTTGGCAAGGAAGGCCTCCATGCGCTTGTACATCTGGGTCACATTTTCCGGCTTGACGAAGCCGTGGCCCTCGCCCGGTACGAGGAACGTTTCGGGTGGATTGCCTGAAGCCCTGAGCGCAGCGTTCATGGCCTTGTATTGGTTCAAGTCGGCGGTCTTGTCGTCGCCGCCATGCACCAGCATGACCGGTATCGTCAGTTCGCTAGCGCGCTGAACCGGTGAAACTTGTGCCAGTGCGTCCACATCGGTACCGAGCGTGCGGTCGAAGAATCGGGTCGTGCGCTTCGCTTGCCCCATGTTCTTGTCGGTCTTGCGCATCAGTGGGAGGTCATAGACGCCCACATACCCAATGGCGCACTTGTACATGCCGGGATTGAGGATCGGTTGGATCAGCGACGTGTAACCGCCGAAGCTCCCGCCGAAGGTGCAAATGCGCTTCGGATCTGCGAGCTTCTGGTCGATCACCCAGCGCACACCGTCGGTGATGTCGTTCTGCAAGGTGGTGCCCCAGCCCTTCCAGCCAGAGCGTTCGAACGCCTCGCCGCGGCCGCCGGAGCCGCGGTAGTTCACCTGCAGCACGGCATACCCGCGGCTGGCAAGGAACTGCACCTCGCCATTGAATCCCCAGTCGTCGTAAGGACCGAACGGGCCGCCGTGCGTCAGCACAACCATCGGCTGCGGGCCGGTGCCATTTGCGGTGTAGAACCCGTAAAGCTTTTGTCCGTCCCGGGTGATGAATTCGATCGGACGTGTCTGGGCCATCGCCTCTGGCTTCAGCCACGGCTTGGAGTCGATGATCTTCTGCGCCTTCTTGGCGCTGCGGTCGTAGACATAGTAGCTACCGAGGTCGCGGTCGGACCAAACCCTGAAGAGCACCTTGTTGCCGTCCCTGCTGAAGTTCACGAACGACACCATCTCGCCGGGGAATGCTTTCATCAGGCCGGCATGCAGTTGCGCCCACTCCGAACCGGGATCGATGTACTGGAGTTCGGGCTTGGCTGCGTTGTACGCCACCGCAAACGGGATGCCGTTCAGGCCTTCGAACATGAAGCCTCTGACTTCGACATCAGGCTTGCCGGCCAGTTTTGTGCGGGTGCCCGCCTTCAGGTCGACCCGATAGGCTTGAGCTGGCTCGAGTGCATCCGTGATCAGGGCATACGCAGTGTTGTTGTCGTCCGCGAATCGAGTGCTGTCGATCGTCCGTCCAGCAATGGACTTCGGAAGCGGCGTCCACGCGCCGCCTTTTTCGCGGCGATAGAAAAGTACCGGCTCGTCGTTTCCGTCAAGCGTGGTGCGCAGGCGCGCTTCGCCTGTCCGGTCGAACTGGAAGTCGGCGAGGCCCTTCGACCGTTCGATTTCCTGGCGAACCCCCGTATGGGTGTCGACCTTGAAAATAACCGTGTCGGGTTCTTCACCGCAATCCCAGCACGAAAAGTTGACCAATGCCATGCCAGGTTCGTTGTATAGGACCTTGGCGACCGACGACCAGCCATGGTCCTTGCGCTTGCCGCGCCTGGTTTCCATATCAGGGACGTATCCGAACAACACATCCTGGTTCTTGCCCTTCACGTCAGTCGTGTAGAGCTCGCCTTGGGTCGTTGGCCTTGCCTTGAGGGGTTCGAGTTGTGCGCGTGAGACCACCAGCTGGTCATCGGCAGTCCAGATGACATCAGAGACGTGCTGCTGTTTACCGAACCGCAAGATCTGCGACTTTCCCGTGTCCAGGTCCACGACCTCCAACCGAGTCTCCATGCCATCCGGCGTGGGCACCGCCATTGCGACTTGCGTGCCAGAGGGCGATAAAGAGACTTCCCAAGCTTCCGGTCGCTTCGCAAAATCTTCCGCTGACTGCGCCATTGCCAAGGCAGGCAGCATTACAAGCACGAGCAGCCCGCGCATCCTGATGGTCCGAAGCATGTGATAGATCCCCTTTAGCCTCTCCCCGAGGCAAATCCAGTTTACAAACGATGGGCCCAATGGGCCAAGGCTGCGTGCAAGAGCACACGCATTTTTGCAATGGGGCTCACACCTCCAGTGTCGCCAAATCGCCCTTCAGTTCCAGCCATGCCTTGCGGTCACCTGCGCGTTTCTTGGACAGCAGCATGTCCATCAATGCGCGAGTCCCTTCATCGTCATCCACCGTCAACTGCACCAGGCGGCGTGTATCGATGTGCATGGTCGACTCGCGCAGCTGCTGTGGATTCATCTCGCCCAGGCCCTTGAAACGGGTGACATTGACTGTACCCTTTAGTTTTTCGCGGACGATTTTCTCCAGCAACAGGCGCTTTTCTTCTTCGTCCAGCGCATAGAACACCTGCTTGCCCACGTCGACCCGGAACAGCGGCGGCATCGCCACGAAGACATGGCCGGCAGCGACCAATGTCGGGAAGTGCTTGAGGAATAGCGCGGTCAGAAGGGTGGCGATGTGCAAGCCGTCGGAATCGGCGTCGGCCAGGATAATGACCTTGCCGTAGCGCAGGCCGTCGATCGCGTCCTTGCCGGGATCGCAGCCAATCGCGACGGCCAGGTCGTGCACTTCGTTCGACGCCAGCACCTGGCCGGAGGCCACTTCCCAGGTGTTCAGGATCTTGCCGCGCAACGGCAGGATCGCCTGGAAGTCCTTGTCGCGGGCTTGGCGCGCGCTGCCGCCGGCGGAGTCGCCTTCGACCAGGAAGAGCTCCGTGCGCGAGAGGTCCTGCGAAATGCAGTCGGCCAATTTGCCGGGCAGGGCCGGACCTTGCGTCACTTTCTTGCGGACGATCTGCTTTTCAGTTTTCAGCCGTGCCGATGCGCGTTCGATCGCCAGTTGCGCGATGCGTTCGCCGAATTCGGTGTGCTGGTTGAGCCACAGGCTGAACGCATCGTGCGCGGCGCCTTCGACGAAGCCGGCAGCCTGGCGTGAGCTCAGCCGTTCCTTGGTCTGGCCGCTGAACTGCGGGTCGGTCATCTTCACCGACAGCACGAAGGCGACCCGGTCCCACACGTCTTCCGGCGCCAATTTCACGCCGCGCGGCAGCAGGTTGCGGAAGTCGCAGAATTCACGCAGCGCGTCGGTGAAGCCAGTGCGCAGTCCATTCACGTGCGTGCCGTGTTGCGCAGTC
>JBDSGA010000229.1:0-3210 GCA_039919235.1 Thermomonas sp.
TGCCGAGCTGCAGCGTGTTGGGCACCACTGAATCCAGCACGATGCTGCGGGTGGTGGCCGGATGGTGCATGGCGTATTGCTGGGCGACGCGGGTGCCGTAGCTCACGCCCACCAGGTTGATGGTCGCCGCACCGATCGCTTCGCGCACCGCGTCCAGATCCCCAATCGCGTCGGTGGTGGTGTAGTGACGCAAGTCAGCCTTGGCCGAAAGTTCGGTCACGCATTTGGCGGCCGCAGCTTCTGCTGCGGCGAGGTCTGGCTTGCTCGCATCGTCACTGTCATCCATCTTGCAGGTCAGCAGGTTGGACTTGCCGGTGCCGCGCTGGTCGACCAAGATCACGTCGCGGTGTTTGCGAACTTCCTTGAAGACCCCATCCATCATTGGGTAGGCTTCCACCGCGGCCTGGCCGGGACCGCCGGCGAGCAAGAACACTGGGTCAGGGGCTTGGTCGGCATCGGAAGTAGCGGGCAACCACGCGATGTTGAGATCGAGCTTGCGACCATTGGGCTGCCCACGGTCTTCCGGCACGGCGAAGGTCCCGCATTGCGCTTCGATGCTGTCGCGGCTCATTGGCGAGCTCAGGCTGCAGGCCTTGAACGCGATCTTGCCGAGCATGCGCGGCTTGGCCGGTGCAGCTTTGAGTTGGGTGTCGACGACCTTGGCGGCATTGCCGTCGGGGTCGGTCTTGGGCTTGAGCAGCTTGTAGCCCACGAACGCGGCAACCAGCACCAGCGCCAGGATGATTCGAATGTTGCGCGACATCGTCATTGGTCCTCGTAAAGGAAAATCTGTTCAATCCGTCCGCCGAACAGGCGGGCGATGCGGAACGCGAGCGGCAGGCTCGGGTCGTATTTGCCGGTTTCCAGGGCGTTGACGGTTTGCCGGGAGACGTCCAGTTGCTCGGCGAGCTCGCCTTGCGACCAACCCTTGGCGTCGCGCAATTCACGCAGGCGATTGTTCACCCGGTTCGCCTCATTGGAATCGGCGCGCTACGATGATCTTGGCCAAGCCATAACTCGCGCAAATCAGCGGGAACACCCAAATCATGGACACCCCGGACGGGATGTCGATGACCTTGGCCAACTGCAGGAAGCCACCGGCGATGTAGATCATCGATACGAACGCGGCAGCAAAGCTGACCGCTTCCAGTTCGATCCGTTGCTGCAATTCATCGACATCGCGGATGTAACGGATGATCGCGCGCAGCGCCATGCCGATGGCCGGTACTGGCAGCAGCGCAATCAACGCGCGCAGGCCGGGCTCATCGACGCGCTTGAGCAGCCACACCGACAGGAACAAGGTGACCACGTAGCCCGCCATCGCCGGCAGGAATTCCCGCAGGTACCGGCTACGCAACGCCGGCGTGCCGGTGTCACACGCATCCGGCATGCGCCAGCGGAGCAAGCCGGCAAAGAAGCAGCCGGCGGCGATGCCATACAGGAAGCCGGATGCGGTATCCGTCACTGGCCACGGCGACACATAAGGCAACACGAGCGCCATGCCCACAGACAAGGCGGCGGCGACCAGCAGCCTGACTGCAACCTTTGGCATGGCAACCGCCATCAGCGTTTGAGACCCTTGGCGAAATGTGCAGCCGCCAGCCCGAGGAAGGCCATGCCGACCCCGATGAACGCGGTCTGGCCGCTGAAGCCGATCGCCGTAAATGCCATTCCCGTGGCGAGGAAGGAGATCGCGGAACCCTGTTGGCAGTTGATGCGCATGTGTTGTCCCCGTGATGGCGTGTCAAGCACGCTTGACAGGGACGATACCGAAGTCACAAATCGCTTGTCAAGTGACCTTGACAGGAGGCGCGCATCGTTCTGGCGTCGCGGCGCCTACCGCCGGGCGTTCACTACGCGGCTCTAAATGCCGCTGCGCGAGCCACCCGACGGTCTCGCCGCTGCACCGTGTGTCATTGAAGGGAAGACGGAAGCACCGCGATCACTTATTGCTGACGTACTTCTCGCGGCGAATGTGCGGGATCGGCAAGCCGAATTCCTTGAGCGCCTCGAAGCAGGCATCGACCATGTTCGGGTTGCCGCACAGGTAGGCGATGTCGCCATCGGCGCTCGGCGCAAATTCGGCCAGCGCGTTTTGCACGTAGCCGTGGCGGACGTCGGCGTGTGATTGCTCAGACCCCGGTTGTGGCAGCTCGCGCGAGAAACACGGCACGAAGCGGAAGCCTTCGTGCGTATTGGCGAAGGCCCGGAATTCGTCGCCATACAGCAGTTCTTCGGGCGTGCGCGCGCCTTGCAGCAGGACGATTTCGACGCTGCGCTCGCGCATCAATGCCTCCAGCTGCGGCAGCATCGCCCGGTACGGGGTGATGCCGGTGCCGGTGCCGATCAGCAGGTAGCGGCGGTTGGCATCACTCGGCATCAGGCAGAAGCGCCCATACGGGCCGCTGGCATTGATGTGCGCACCCTCGGCCATGCCTTCGAACAGCGCCGTGGCGGCGCCGCCCTGCACATAACTGACGGCGATCTCCACTGTTTCGCCCGGCGCCAATGCATGGTCATGTTGGGTCGCGAGCGAATAGCTGCGTCGCGCTGCAGCGCCATCGGCATAGTCGAAATGGATCTGGATGAACTGGCCGGGGATGTAGTCCAGTGGCAGGCCGTCGTCGCGGACGAATGACAAGTGCGCCACGCTAGGCGCGATCATCCGGCGGTCGGTGAGTTTCAGCGGGAAGTGAACGATAGCCACGCGATGCTCTGTTTGATGGGTGCAACGCCGCATGGCGTTGAGGCCACGGGCGGCCGCCTATACTAACCGCTGCACCATTCCCGCCCGTTCCCGCACGTCCGGCACGCCCGCAAGGTCGCCCCACGCAGCGGTGGAACATCTCCCGTGAGTTGCCCTCGTGAAAAGTCGCCCGTGAATAGCCCCGATGAGTGATTCCCAAGTTCCCGCGCTGCGCGTCAGCGACCTTCGCAAGACCTATGACACCGGCGTTGAAGCCTTGAAGGGCATCTCGCTGGATGTTGCGCCCGGTGATTTCTATGCCCTGCTGGGCCCGAACGGCGCCGGCAAGTCGACCCTGATCGGCATCGTCAGTTCGCTGGTCAACAAGACCAGCGGCACGGTGGAGATCTTCGGCACCGACATCAGCCGCGACCGCGACGCCGCGATGCGCCTCATTGGTTTAGTGCCGCAGGAATTGAACTTCAACATGTTCGAAAAGCCGCTGGACATCTGCGTGAATTACG
>JBDSGA010000230.1:0-6073 GCA_039919235.1 Thermomonas sp.
GCGCCCACCATGGGTGAACACATCACGCAGGAAGCGTTCGACTTCGGCGTTGTCGAACAGGCCAGTGGGCACCAAGCCACCGACGCGGTTGACCAGGTCGGACCAGCGCGAATCACCGCGCCCGAACCAGAAGTCACGGGTCAGGCGTGCTGTCAGCTTCGGAATGGAAGCGGCGCGCTTCATGTATTCCATCAGCGCCGGGCGCAGGAATGTTTCGGGGCGGAAATTCACGTCCTGGCTGTCACCGCTGATGAAGATCCGGCACAGTTCCGCGGTGTCCATGCGGTTGGCCAGGCCGGCGGCGAAGAACGCACCCGAACTTACCCCGACGTAACAGTCCAGCCGGGTCAGGTCCAGGCCATCGCAGGCTTCGTCCAGTGCACGCAGCGCGCCCAGTTCGTACATGGCGCCAGTGGGCCCGCCGCCGGCGATGGCCAAGCCGATCTTCGGGGGTTGGCCGCTGTCGCGGCGTGTTGCTGCGGCGTGCAATGAAAGCATCGGTGGCCTGGGTGGCGGGGCGTGCCCGAGTGTAACGGAGCGATATCGAGTATTGCGTCGATGCCAAATGCTGCAGACACTCATGCGATGGTTCGCCCCCTTGCCAAAGCCCGACCCTCCACCCGCGCCGCGGCCATGGATCCAGCGGTCCGCCTGTCGCGTCGGCTGGCCTATCACCAAGCCCTGCATGATTCATCGCGGGAGCCGCGCAACCGCCTGCGCTGGCTCAAGCCATTGCAGGCGTGGCAAACCCAACGGCTGGAACGCAGCTTTGCCCGCTTCCTGCAGGATCCGGCGCGCAGTCCTGCCGCGAACTTCTTCCTCAGCGACGTATATGGCGACCGCGATTTCAGCCAGCGCGATGCGGATATCGCCAAGGTCATGCCCATGATGCAGCGCTTGCTGCCGTCCACGCTGGTGGCCACGGTCGCCGACGGCATCGAGTTGGGCGCACTGACCCATGCCCTGGACCTGCGCATGGCAGAGGCATTGCAACGGCTTGCGCCGCGCCGCCGCAGCATCGACGAAACCCTGTACGCAACGGCGTATCGCGCCGTAGGCCTGCGCCGACTGCGCGCGCGACAGATCGCGCTGATCGGCGCTATCGGGCAGGGCTTGGCGACCGCGCTGCGTACGCCGGGCGTGAGCATGTTGTTGACGTTGTCGCGATTGCCGGCCAGAGCTGCGGGGCTGGGTGAACTACAGCGATTCCTGGAGCGCGGTTTTGAAGCATTCGCAGGACTGGATGATGCCCAGGCTTTTCTGGCCGATATCCGCCAGCACGAATTGGCAGCGATGGCGCGTTTGTTCGCGGGTGAAGCGGAACCCTTCCGGGTCGATTGACCCGCCGTCCAAGTCGCAGGCCGCAGTGTTCAGCGCGCACCAAACAGCAGCAACCCCGAAAGCGCCGCAGCGATCAGGATGGCGGCGAGCAGCAGCCAAGGTACCCGTCGCAGCCATGTCCTGGGCTGACTGTGCGGCAGCTGATCTACCTCGTTGCCAACCCCGGGATGTGGATGCATGGCATTGCCGGATGCCACTTGCGGCGGTGGGCCTTCGACCACGAAACGATGCTGTACGTCGAACGCAATCTGGTCCCCGGCCTGCAACACGGCTTGGCGCGTGCGATGGCCATTGACCATCACATCGGCCTGCGCGTCGTGGAGCACGGCCTGGCCATTGATGGCTTCGACCACCGCGTGGTGCTCGACGATGCCTTGCGCTTCGATGCGGATGTCGGCATCGCTGCCGCGGCCAACCCGGCGTGGCTGTTCCAGGCTGATGCTGCGGCCGTGGTGCTGGCCACCGATGCCGCGCAGGACCAGGCGGAGACTGGTTGCGGGGATGTCGCGCTGGCCATTCGCCGCCGGCAGCTTCGTGACCGGATTGTGGGCGGACGTCAGCAACAATTCACCGCCATCGACATGGATGCTATCGCCGGCACGCAGCATCGCCACGTGCTGGACCGGACGGCCATTGACGTGCACGCCGCGCAGGTCGTCGGCCACCGTCATCCAGATCCCGCGACGGTCATTGCACAGCTGCAGCAACCAGGGTTGTTCGGGCTCCACCGGCCCCAGCCCGTTCGGCAGCCGGCCAAGTGCATGCAGCCCATTGCCAAGCATCAGGTCGGGCTGGTCGCCATCGCAAAAACGCAGACGCAGTTCGTTCATCGGCGGAAATCTAGCATGCGCAGGTCATATTCATCGCGTGCGTGCTGCTGGTCGTGGCTAGCGGCGCGCGGCACAATGTGGCAACTCCGCTGACCCGGCATCGCCCATGTCCCGCATCGAAATCCGCCACGCCCATTCGCTGCCCAAGGCCAAGGCGCGCAAGGTGGTCGACGAGGTGGCAAAGAAGCTGGCCGAGCGCTTCCAGATGGAAACAAGCTGGGATGGCGATGTCCTGACGTTCTCGCGCGCCGGGGTGGATGGGCACATCGAGTTGGCCCCGAAAGAGGTGCAAGTGCACGCCAAACTCGGCTTCCTGGCGGCGATGTTCAAGGACTCGATCGAACAGGAAATCCGCCGGGCGCTGGACGAGAATTTCTGACGATTTCGCCATGGATGCTGCTGACCCGGCATTTTTTCGGAAATTAGTTGCGAGGGAAACGGCTTCGCGCACGATGCTGCGCTGCGGCATACTTCGGGTTCCCACCATGTTCGGAGCCAGCTGATGTCGCGTGCATTCAATTTCAGTGCCGGTCCCGCCACACTTCCTGAAACTGTGCTGCGCACGGCGCAGGCGCAAATGCTGGAGTTCGGCGACGCCGGTGCATCCATCGTCGAACTCAGCCACCGCGGGCCGGAATTTATCGCTGTCGCCCAACAGACCGAGGCTGACCTGCGTACGTTGCTGTCGATCCCCGACGATTACGCGGTGCTGTTCACTGCTGGCGGCGCGACCACCACCCAGGCCTTGCTGTCGCTCAACTTCGCCAATCCGGGGCAGGTCGCCGATTACGTGGTGACCGGCCACTGGGGCAAGACCGCAATCAAGCAAGCCACATGCTGTGTGGCAGTGAACATCGCGGCGAACGGTGAGGCAGGTGGCTTCCGCTCAATTCCCGCGCGTGGCAACTGGTCGCTCTCAAAGGATGCTGCTTACGTTCATATCACCGCGAACGAAACGATCCATGGCGTCGAGTTCCGCGACATTCCTGACACGGGCGATGTGCCGCTGTTCGCTGACTTCAGTTCGTCGATCGCGTCCGAACCCTTGGACATCTCAAAGTTCGGTGTGATCTATGCCGGCGCGCAGAAGAACCTCGGACCGGTCGGGATTGGCGTGGCGATACTCCGTCGTGACCTGTTGGCGCGCGAAGGCCAGCCGCGCGCGGACATCTTCGACTACCGCAGCCAGCTCAAGGCGGAGTCGATGCTCAACACGCCGCCCAGCTGGAACTGGTACATGCTCGGGCTGACCGTGAAGTGGATGCTGGACGAAGGTGGCGTCGTGGAATTCGCCAAGCGCAATGCGCGCAAAGCGGCGTTGCTGTACGCCGCTATCGATAACTCCGGTGGCTATTACCGCAACGAAGTCGACGCATCGGTGCGCTCGCGCATGAACGTGCCGTTCTTCCTGCACGACGAGGTGCTGGACAAGGCATTCCTGGCGGGAGCCAAGGCCGCGGGCTTGATCGGCTTGAAGGGCCATCGTGCACTTGGCGGCATGCGCGCATCGATCTACAACGCGATGCCCGAAGCAGGCGTGCAGGCATTGGCGGATTACATGCGTGCGTTCCAGTCCAGTCATGGCTAGGACGAAAGACGACAAAGAGGTCAAGCCCGACCTGAGTCAGGTGCGCGAGCAGATTGACGGCATCGACCGACAGATCCAGGACCTCATCGCGCAGCGCGCGCAGTGGGCGCATCAGGTCGGCAAAGCCAAGGGCAAGTTGGCTGCCGCCGTCGACTATTACCGGCCCGAACGCGAAGCACAGGTGCTGCGCCGCGTCGTCGACCGTAACGATGGCCCATTGTCCGACGAAGTCCTGGTGCGCCTGTTCCGCGAGGTGATGTCGGCCTGTCTGGCCCAGCAGGAGCCGCTGAAAATCGGCTACCTCGGGCCAGAAGGTACCTTCAGCCAGCAAGCAGTGCATAAGCATTTTGGTCACTCCGCGCACGGACTGCCGCTGGCCAGCATTGAGGAAGTCTTCCAGGAAGTCGCGGCCGGCAATGCAGATTTCGGTGTGGTGCCGGTGGAGAATTCAGGGCAAGGCACCATACAGGTCACCTTGGACCTGTTTCTCACCTCGCCGTTGCGTATCTGTGGCGAAGTCGAGTTGCGCGTGCACCAGCACTTGCTGTCGCGCAGCGGCCGCATCGAAGACATCGAACGCATTTATTCGCATCCGATGTCGCTGGCGCAGTGCAGCGGCTGGTTGCGCGAGCATCTGCCAAACGCCGAGCGCATCCCGGTGTCGAGCAATGCCGAAGCGGCGCGGCGTGCGCGCAATGCAGACGATGCGGCGGCCATCGCGGGCGAGTCGGCGGGGCATGTATACGGCCTGAAGAAGATTGCCGGGCCCATCGAGGACCGCAGCGACAACACCACGCGTTTCCTGGTACTGGGTCGCGAATCGTTCCCGTCGTCTGGTCACGACCGCACCTCGCTGTTGGTGTTCATTCGTGACCGTCCCGGCGCGTTGTATGGCGTGCTCGAACCTCTGGCGCGGCGCGGCATCAGCATGAACCGGATTGAGTCGCGTCCCGCACATGGGTATCTGTGGCAGTACGCCTTCTTCATCGACGTCGCCGGCCATTGCGACGAATCACCGTTGAAGAACGCGCTGGCAGAAGTGGGCGAGCAGGGTGATGAGGTACGGGTGCTGGGCTCCTATCCCGTAGCAATTCTCTAGCGCCATGGTTGACTTCGAACGGCTTGCTCGTCCCGGTATCCGCGAGCTGCGTGCGTACGATCCCGGCCACGATTTGATCTCGCTGCGTCGCCGATTCGCCCAGGCCCAACGTGTCGACGCGCCGCTGGTTGAGCTTGGTTCCAACGAGAATCCGTATGGCGCAAGCCCGCATGCGCGTCAGGCCATCGTCGATGCGCTCGCCGGCATCCACCGCTATCCCGATCCGCTGGGTGGCGACCTGAAGCGTGCGTTGGCGGCATTCCACGGCTTCGAGACCTCGCGCCTGCTGTTGGGCAATGGCTCGCATGAGTTGCTGATGCAGTTCGCACAGGTGTTTGCAGGACCTGGCGATGAAGTCGTGGCATCGAAATTTGGTTTCGCAGTGTATGCGCTGGCGGCGCAGGCGGCCGGGGCGACGTTCCGGCCGGCACCGGCGTTGCCGCGCGGACATGCCATGCAGCATGGGCATGACTTGGCCGAACTGCGTGCGGCCATCGGGCCGCGTACCAAGCTGGTCTACCTGGCCAATCCGAATAATCCGACTGGAACCTGGTTCGCCGCTGATGTCTTCGAGGCGTTCATCGCATCGGTGCCCACAGACGTGATCGTAGTGGTTGACGAAGCGTACGCCGAGTTCGTGGATGCGCCCGATTACACCAGTGCGTTGCCGTTGGTGGCTCGCTATCCGAACCTGGTGGTCACCCGCAGCTTCAGCAAGGCGTACGCGCTGGCCGGCCTGCGCGTGGGCTTCGCGGTGGCTGATCCCGGCCTGATTGCGGTGATGGAACGCATACGCGAAAGCTTCAATGTCAATGCACTTGGCTTGGCTGCGGCGGAAGCTGCGTTGAGCGACGCAGCGCATTTGCGGGCGTCGATTGCAGGCAATGCGGCGCAACGTGATGCCTTGACCAGCGCGTTGCGCGAGCGTGGCCTGCATGTATCGCAATCGCAGACCAATTTCTTGCTGGTGGCATTCGGCGACCGCGCGTCGCAGATCGAAGCCGGGCTCGTGTCGCGTGGCGTGGTACTGCGGCCAATGGGTGGCTATGGGTTGGGCGAGTATCTGCGGATCACGGTCGGTACGGCGCCCGAAAATGCGCGCTTGCTGGCGGCACTGGACGAGGTGCTGGGGTGACAACGACCACGGACTGGATCGCCGGGCCGGGTAATGCCTTGCGCGGCGACGTCAGCGTTTCTGGTGACAAATCGGTGTCG
>JBDSGA010000231.1:0-2535 GCA_039919235.1 Thermomonas sp.
GGGTCCATATCGTGGCCGTGTTGTGCAGCGGGTCGCTATTCCTGTTGCGCGGACTGCTTGTGCAATCCGGAAAGCCTTCCTTCGCGATGGCAGCGTCGGTGCGCTACCTGAGCTACAGCATCGACACTATCCTGCTCACCGCCGCGCTGATGCTGCTCACCATCCTGCCCGGCGTGGTGTTCGCCAACGGCTGGCTGACCTTGAAAATGATCTTGCTGGTGGTGTATGTGGTGCTAGGCACCTTCGCGCTTAGGCGCGGACGCACCCCGCGCACGCGCACCGTTTGCTATGTCACCGCGCTCGCCACGTTCGTGGTAATGCTGGGCATCGCGCGCATGCATTCACCATGGGGCTGGACACTGTTGCTGCGATGAATATTCCCGAGAACAGCCTGATCAACGTGGAGAGACGCGCCTGGGTCAACGGCGCGCTCACCAAACTCAAGCGCGAAGCTGCGCGTTCCGCCGACACCCACTTGTTGCACGTCGAACTATCCGCGTTCCCCGGCATCGCGTTTTATTTCAAGGATGAGTCGGCGCACCCATCCGGCAGCCTCAAACATCGGCTGGCGCGCTCGCTGTTCCTGTATGCGCTCTGCAATGGCCGCCTGCGCGAAGGACAAGCGGTAGTGGACGCCTCATCAGGCAGCACCGCGATTTCCGAAGCCTGGTTCGCGCGCATGCTGGGACTGACGTTCACTGCTGTAATGCCGGCCTGCACTGCACCGCGCAAGATTCGCGACGTGCAAGCACTTGGTGGCCGTTGCGACCTGGTCGAAGATGCCGGCGCCGTGCATGCGCGCGCTGCCGAGCATGCGCTTGCGGGCGCCTGCCATCTGGATCAGTTCGGCCTGGCCGAACGCGCGACCGACTGGCGCGGCAACAATAACATCGCCGAATCCATCATCGGCCAACTGGCGCTGGAACCACGCAAGGTGCCGAGCTGGATCGTGTGTGGCGCCGGCACTGGCGGCACCTCAGCGACGATTGGGCGCTACTTGCGTTATCGCGGATTGGATACCCAACTGTGCGTGGCCGAACCCACGGGGGCCGCATTCGCGCATGGCTGGATCTCGAGAGACCGTAAGGCGCTGGCCAGCCAGCCAACCTTGATTGAAGGCATAGGCCGGCCTTGCGTGGAACCGGGTTTCATCTTCGAAGTGGTCGATGCCGTGGAACAGGTCGACGATGCAGACTCGATCGCCGCCGCATGGTTGCTGGAAGACTTGTTGGGCTATCGATATGGCGGTTCATCCGGCACCAATTTCGCTGCCTGCCTGCGGCTAGCCGAGGCCATGCGCGCACGTGGCGAAAGCGGCAGCATCGTGACCCTGCTGTGCGATCGCGGCGAGCGCTACCGTGAAACGCTATACGACCCGGCATGGCTGGCGGAACGTGGCGTGAACCCGTCTGCTGCGGTCAAGAATCTACGTGCGCGAATCGGCTGCATCTGAATGACGCAGCGCCTGACCCTGGCGGGTCAGGCAAGATTGGCTAGCCGCCGCAACCACCGCAGCAGTGGGAAGGCATCTGCATGACCAGCAAGCCGTCAGCCGCTTGGCCAGTACTGCCAATAGCACTGGTCAAGTCATCTGCGCTCATCGATGCATTCACACGCAACGCGCCAGTCGATGGGTCGATATCGACCAAGGCTGCCGGGTCGATGTTGTTGATGGCGTCGGTGATTGCCGATACATTCGCTGCGGCTGAAAGCCCGTCAACGTGGAATTCCATTGCATGCTCCTTGACGGTGACGCCGGTTTGGCATCGCTGTTGAATCATCGAACGCACGGTCCGCAGCCGCATTGATCCCGGTCAAGGAAACCTCATCGCGGCACGCCTATTCACTTCGCGCTTGCCCATTCCACTTGCAGCCAAACCTTGGTGGTGTCGCGCGCGAAGTGATCAGCACGGTAGTCGGCGATCTTCAGCAGCGCCTGTACGCGCGTGGCCAGCGGGAATCCCAACGACGCATCCCATTCGCTGCCGTAATGGCCCATGCCCGCCAATGCGGTGTCGGCGCGGTAGTCATGCCATGCCACTGCCCACCCGAAGCGGCCATCGCGCACATGGCCGAACTTCCCGCTGGCGGACAGATAGCGATCATCCAAGCCGCCCGCCGGTGTGACCGCGAATTTGTCATCCCAACCATTGAACGCATGCAGGGTGGCCAGTGGTGTCTGCAACGCGTGGCTGCCATTGCCACCGAGATGTTCCCAGCCCGCCTTGATGCTGGTGCCGCGGACGCTGTACGCAGGCTCCAGCAGCCAATAGTTGTGCGAGAAATTCAGCGGATTGTTGCCGTAGTCGCGTTGGCGAGCGGCTTCGGCCGTCCAGCCCCAACCCTTGCCATCACGCAGGTGATCGCCGGTCCAGCGCAAGCCGTACGTTGACGTGGACGCACTGGCGACATCCTGGTCGCGATGCAGGTATGCGTAGCCCACTATCTGTTGCGCGCCATGCTTCCATGCGGCGTTGAACACATGCGTGTCGAGATCGCGTTCGCGCGCGAGCGGATCACGTGCGTCATCGCCAT
>JBDSGA010000232.1:0-2535 GCA_039919235.1 Thermomonas sp.
GGGTCCATATCGTGGCCGTGTTGTGCAGCGGGTCGCTATTCCTGTTGCGCGGACTGCTTGTGCAATCCGGAAAGCCTTCCTTCGCGATGGCAGCGTCGGTGCGCTACCTGAGCTACAGCATCGACACCATCCTGCTCACGGCCGCGCTGATGCTGCTGACTATCCTGCCCGGCGTGGTGTTTGCCAACGGCTGGCTGACCCTGAAGATGATCTTGCTGGTGGTGTATGTGGCACTCGGCACGTTCGCGCTCAAGCGCGGTCGCACTGCTCGCACGCGCACCATTTGCTATCTCACCGCGCTGGCCACGTTCGTGGTGATGCTGGGTATCGCGCGCATGCATTCCCCTTGGGGCTGGACACTGTTGCTGCGATGAATAATCCCGAGACCAACTCGATCAACGTGGACGGACGCGCGTGGGTCAACGGCGCGCTGGTGCAACTTAAGCGCGAAGCCGCGCGTTCTGCCGATACCCACCTGCTGCATGTCGAACTGCCTGCCTTTCCCGGCATCGCGTTCTATTTCAAGGATGAGTCGGCGCACCCCTCGGGCAGCCTGAAACATCGGCTGGCGCGCTCGCTGTTCCTGTATGCGTTGTGCAATGGCCGCCTGCGCGAAGGACAAGCGGTGGTGGATGCCTCATCCGGTAGCACCGCTATTTCCGAAGCCTGGTTCGCGCGCATGCTGGGCCTGACATTTACCGCAGTGATGCCCGCGTGCACTGCGCCGCGCAAGATCCGCGACGTACAAGCACTCGGTGGCCGTTGCGACCTGGTCGAAGATGCCGGCGCCGTGCATGCGCGCGCTGCCGAACATGCGCATGCGGGCGCCTGCCACCTGGATCAATTCGGCCTGGCCGAACGCGCGACCGACTGGCGCGGCAACAACAACATCGCCGAATCCATCATTGGCCAACTAGCGCTGGAACCACGCAACGTGCCGAGCTGGATCGTGTGTGGCGCCGGCACCGGTGGCACCTCGGCGACGATTGGTCGCTATTTGCGCTATCGCGGACTCGACACCCAACTGTGCGTCGCCGAACCCACCGGTGCCGCATTCGCACACGGTTGGATCTCGCGCGAACGCACGGCGCTGGCCAGCCAACCGACATTGATTGAAGGCATTGGCCGGCCGTGCGTGGAACCGGGTTTCATCTTCGAAGTGGTCGATGCAGTGGAACCGGTCGACGATGCGGATTCAATCGCCGCGGCGTGGTTGTTGGAAGACCTGCTGGGTTACCGCTATGGCGGTTCATCCGGCACCAATTTCGCTGCGTGCCTGCGCCTTGCCGAAGCGATGCGGGCGCGTGGCGAAAGCGGCAGCATCGTGACCCTGTTGTGCGATCGCGGCGAGCGCTATCGCGAGACGTTGTACGACCCAGCGTGGCTGGCGGAGCGCGGCGTGAATCCTTCGACTGCGCTCAAGGAGATGCGTGCGCGAGTCGGCTGCGTCTGACTGACGCAGCGCCTGACCCTCACGGGTCAGGCAGGAATGCTTAGCCGCCGCAACCGCCGCAGCAGTGCGAGGGCAACTGCATGACCAGCAAACCACCCACTTCCTGGCCCGCAGTACCGATTGCAGCGGTCAGGTCGTTCGCGTTCAATGCCGCGTTCACGCGCAATGCGCCAGTCGCCGGGTCGATGTCGACCAGTGCAGCGGGATCGATGTTGTAGATGGCATCGGTAATGGCGGTCATGTCTGCCGTGGCTGGCAGTCCGTCAACGTGGAATTCCATTGCATGTTCCTTGAAGGTGATGCTCGTGTGGCATCGCCATTGAATGATCGAACGCTCGGCCCACTGGCGCATTGATCCCGGTCAAGCGAACCCGACCACGACACGCCGATTCACTTTGCGCTCGCCCATTCCACTTGCAACCACACCTTGGTGGTGTCACGCGCGAAATGATCGGCGCGGTAGTCGGCAATTTTCAGCAGCGCCTGCAGGCGCGTGGCCAGCGGGAACCCGAGCGACGCATCCCATTCCCTGCCGTAGTGGCCCAAGCCCGCCAATGCGGTGTCGGCGCGGTAGTCATGCCATGCCACTGCCCACGCGACGCGGCCATCGCGCACATGACCGAACTTCCCGCTGACGGACAGATAGCGATCGTTCAAGCCGCCCGCCGGTGTCACCGCGAATTTGTCATCCCAGCCATTGAACGCATGCAAAGTCGCCAATGGCGTCTGCAATGCATGGCTTCCATTGCCACCCAGATGTTCCCAGCCCGCCTTGACGCTGCTGCCATGCCAGTTGAAGGCCGGCTCCAACAACCAATACGCATGCGAGAAATGCAGCGGGTTGTTGCCATAGTCGCGTTGGCGTGTGGCCTCGGCCGTCCAGCCCCAACCGTTGCCATCATGCAGGCGCTCGCCGGTCCAGCGCAGCCCATACGTTGACGTGGATGCAGTGGGCACATCCTGGTCGCGATGCAGGTATGCGTAGCCCACTATCTGTTGCGCGCCATGCTTCCATGCGGCGTTGAACACATGCGTGTCGAGATCGCGTTCGCGCGCGAGCGGATCACGTGCGTCATCGCCAT
>JBDSGA010000233.1:0-3299 GCA_039919235.1 Thermomonas sp.
TAAGGTTCGCGCAGCTGCAGCGTCAACCACTCGCGATGCACCGACTTGGCCGCGGAGTTCGGCGCATCGATCTTGCTGAGCGTGTCATCCGCATTCCGCAGGAACATTTCATCGTTCCAGAACGCAATGGTGCGGCTGACGAAGTCGCGCTCGAAGCCCTTCGTGTCGTCATGCTGCGCAGCAATGTACATGTCACCCGGCTGGCCGGTGTAGACGGTGGCTGCGCTGGCCATCGGGGTGCCGCGCGTCCATTGCTTGACGATGTTCGGATAGCCCGAACTGGTCAGGCTGCCGTCGCCGAAGTCGGTGTAGACATAGACGTGGTCGGCATCAATCCAGCCGAGCGCGCCCTTGGCTTCCGGGCGGAAGAAACCGTCCTTGACCCAAGCCTTGTTGGCGAGGTCGAACTCGCGGGTCACATCGGCATCGGAACCGCCACGTGACAACGCGATCAGGCAACGCGCATACGCTGGCTTCAGGCAATCGGCGCCATGCCAGACCCAATTCTCGCCTTCGGCCTTGTTCAGCGCGTCAAGGTCGATGATGGTGTCCCACGTCGGGTCGGCCTTGCGGTATTCCGTCAGCGTGGTGCGCCGCCACAGGCCGCGCTCATGCTGCTTGTCTTTCCAGAAGTTGTAGTAGTAGTCGCCAATCTTCTGCACGCCTGGGATCTTGGCGTCGGAGTCCATGATCGCGCGGATCGAGGTTTCCATCTGCTGGAATTCAGGCGTTCCAGCCAGCTCAGCCTCGGTCTTGGCGTTGTGCGCATTGACCCACTCCATCGAACGCTCGGCAGTCACGTCTTCCAGCCACGCATACGGATCGTCGTTGCTCGCCGACTGCGCCGATGCGCTACCGGCGATGGCAAGGCCCGCCATCAGGCAGGCATTGGAAAGATGGGACATGAGCGCACTCCGGGGCAAGATCGGAAACCCGGAACGCTAGCACAGCAAGCGCCACTGAACGGCGGCAATGACTGCCGACGCAATCACGCCGCGCGCGACAACTTCGCAGGCCGCCGGTTGCGCGTCCGGCGCAGCGCTTGTGCCCGGCGCCGGCGCGGCATCTGGATCGCCAGCCGCGGCAACGGGAACCGGCGAAGGCTCCACCATGCTGCCAGTGGCATCCCGACCAGCCACAGCGGCAGCCAGCCGAGCAGTTCGGTACTGCCACGTGCCGCGGGAATCAGTAACGCCGCCATAGTGCCGAGGATCACCATCTGCCGCAGCAAGCGATCGAGTGATTGGTGGCTGTCGTTACGCGTGGGCTGTCTCATTGCGGCGCTCCGTGGTGGATGCCGCCAGAGTGCGATGCAGTGTTCTCACCGGCTGCGACTCACGGACTTCGACCGCGCGATGCGACCTCAATACCCCGCGTCGTCCAAGACTTTGTCGGCTTCGCGACGGCCGATCTCGATCAACTCACGCGCACGCCAGAACTCGTAGAACTGGCAGGCGTCGCGCGGAATCCGGATGACCAATTCGGGCGGATCCAGCGCAATCTGCACGCGTGAAATCTGCGCCTGCATCGTGTCCAGCGAGCGAGCCATCAATTCCGCGAAGCCCAACTCGCGCTCGGGTGCACCTTTGATTTCATCATCATGATCGTCGAAGTGCTCATCAATCCAGCGGGCGATACGACCTTGCGGTGCTTCATCCTGGCCGAGATCAACTGCAGGTGCTCCCGGCGGACGCAGCGGCCAGCCATGCATGTCTACCGCGATCAGGCGATGCGCATCCGACAGCCGGGTCGCGGCGATTGGCAGCGGCGACAACAGGCCGCCATCGACCAATTCTCGGCCATGTACTTCGAACGGAGTAAAGACACCGGGGATCGCGAACGAGGCGCGCACCGCGTCCCACATGTCGCCGCGTCGCAACCAGACTTCGCGCTGGCGCATCAGGTCGACCGCAACCGCGGTGAAATCCACCGGCAGGTCCTCGATCTTCGGTTCCCCGACGATCTCGCGCAGGCGCCGCACCAGTCGATCTCCGGTGAACAATGCCGACCTGCCGAAGCCTGGATCGAGCAGGCGCAGCAGGCCGGCGCGACTGGTGCCCAGCATCCACTCGCGCAAGGCATCAAGCTTGCCCGCCGCGAACGCGCCGCCGACCAACGCGCCACTGGACGCACCCGCAACAGCCACGATGTTGATGCCGCGCGCCTGCAGCGCCTCGATCACGCCGATCTGTGCAAGCCCACGTGCGCCACCGGCACCAAGCGCCAGCGCAACCGATTCGCCTGTGGCAATCCTGGGGGCGTCCGCGGCAGCCATGTCAGTCCTGATAGTTGCCCAATGCCAGCTGCAACAGCGTGCGCGCCTGTTCACGCAATGCACGCGGCTCGACGATCTCGGCATCACTGCCGTAATGCAACACGTCCATCAGTAATTCGCGTGGCACCGAATACGGCACCTTCAGTTCGTAGCGGCCGTCCTGCAGGAAGCGGCCCTGCTGCTGCGAATGCCAGTGCTCATCGGCGACCCAGCGCGCCGCCTTGGCGCTGAACAAAATGGTCGCCCAGCCCTTGGGCGCACCCGAGAAAATGCCGTAACTGCCGGATAGATGGCTGTTGAGCTCATCCTCGGCGACATCCCTGGCGACGCCATCAAGCATGCGGGCACTGGTGATGCGGTCGATCGAAAAACTCCGCAAGCCGCTGCGGTCTTCATCCCACGCGTCCAGATACCAGTTGTCACGGTAGTGGGTCAGTCGCTGTGGTGACAGCATGCGCCTGGTCTTCTCGTCGGTGGAGCGCGCGCGGTAGTCAAAGGCGATACGCCGACGCTCCAGTACGGCCGAGGCCACCACCCGGAAGGCGTGCTCGTCCATCTTGCGGATGCGATGCGGGATCACCCGGATGCGTTCAAGCGGCCAGCGCTTGCCGCCGGAATGCGCGTCCAGCAGCTTTTCCACGCGTTGCTGCAGGGGTGCAAGCGCCGTTGACAACATGCCGCCGCTGCTGCGTTCGAGCAGCTGTTGCGCGGCCAGCAGCGCGTGTAATTCTTCGGAGTTGAGCCAGAGGCCCGGCAGCTCGAATCGATCCACCTCCAGCTTGTCGTAACTGAAGCCGGCTTCGCCATCCCCAATCAGCGGCGCCATCAGGCCATCGCGCAGGAACGCGAGGTCGCGATACACCGTGGCGCGCGAGCACCCCAGCTCGTCCTGCAGGCGGGCCACCGTCACCGGCCGGCGCGAGGCCTGCAGTACGCGGTGCAAGCCGATGATGCGTTCGTAACGATCCATGGCCGCAAGTGTGCCGGATGCCCGCCGCTTCGGCGAGCGCCGCGCCAATGGCCT
>JBDSGA010000234.1:0-2842 GCA_039919235.1 Thermomonas sp.
AAGCACCGCTGAAGGCGATGCTGGCCCAGGACCGGGTTGCTGACGCAGAACGCGCGTTGGCCTACCAAGGCTACCTGCAGCGCGGCCAAGTGCAGCGCATCCGAGTGCTGACCGTCGACCTGCAACGCATCGATGCACTGGAAAAAGAAATCAGCCACCGTCGGCAAACCCTGGATCGGGACCGCAAACAACAGCAATCGATGCTGACCGGGTTGCAGCAGGCGCGCCAAAAACGAGCTGGCGTGCTGGCCGGGATCGACGAGCAATACAAGGACCGCGCCGGCCGTGAACGTGCATTGGGGCGCGACGCCAAGGCGCTGCAGAATTTGCTGGCGCAATTGCGTGCGGCGGCTGCGCGTGCGGCGCGCGAAGCCAAGGCCGATGCAGCGCGGCGCGCGGCTGCGGGTAATCGACGGACGCCAACACTGGCGAAGTCCGTGGCCAGCATGCCGGCGTTGCGCGTGGGCGGTCTGGGCTGGCCGGTGACAGGCAACCTGCTTGCTGCATACGGCGGCAAATTGCCGGACGGTCGCCGCAGTGATGGTGTGTTGGTGGCGGCGCCCGCAGGCACTACGGTGAAGGCCGTGGCAGATGGGCAAGTGGTGTTCGCCGACTGGATGACCGGGTACGGCATGATCCTGATCATCGACCACGGCAATGGCTACATGAGCCTGTACGCACACAATGACGGACTGCTGCGCGACGCCGGTGACGCGGTGAAGCGGGGCGATCCCGTGGCCAACGTGGGCAAATCCGGCGGCCAGGAACAGCCCGCGTTGTACTTCGAGTTGCGCCGCAATGGCCAGCCGGTGGATCCGCGCGGCTGGTTGCAGCGCCAGTGAGCTGCACGTATGTCCTGCACGGAATTGCCTGCAAGATGTCCAAGCATGATGCCGCCGCGTGGAACCCTGTACGAGGCGACAGGTCGAACAGCGAACAATCGACCGGCGATGAACGACTGGCACGATAAACTTCTGGAGCGCACCATGCGGACCCGCTTTCCCATCCTTCTGATCGCACTCGCGCTATCCGCCGTGCCGCTGCGCGCAACCGCGCAAGCTGGCACGCCGGAAGCGTCCGCAAAGACCGACGAGATCGCCGCCAGCGATGATCCCGACGCCGTGCGTGCCGAGGCCGCCAAGGTGCCGCTGGAGGAGATCCGTCGCTACGTGATGGTCTACAACGCGATCAAGCAAGCCTATGTCGATCCGGTCGACGACCACGCATTGATGCAATCTGCCGTCCGTGGCCTGCTGCTGGACCTGGATCCGCACAGTGCCTATCTGCAGAAGGCCGACGCCGACGACTTCAACGAATTCACCCGTGGCGCCTACGATGGCGTTGGTCTGGAATTGCAACAGTTGCCCGAAGGTGGCCTGCGCATCATCTCGCCGCTGGATGACAGCCCGGCCGACCGCGCCGGCCTTCGCAGTGGCGACCGGATCATCAGCATCGACGGCAAGATGCTCGCCGCTGGCGATACGGATAGTTCAGCTCCGCTGCGTGGCGTTGCCGGCAGCAAGGTCGTACTCGGGGTCGTGCGCGAAGGCACGCCCAAACCATTCGACGTGAGCCTGGTGCGCGAGACCATCCGCACCAGCAGCGTGCGTTCCAAGATGCTCGAGCCGGGGTTCGGCTACGTGCGTGTCAGCAGTTTCCAGGCGGCAACGGCGGCGGATTTCGTGCGCGCGCTGGATACGCTGCAGAAGCCAACCCCCTTGCGCGGCCTGCTGATCGACCTGCGCAGCAATCCGGGTGGGTTGTTGGTCGGCGCGGTGCAGATCGCCGATGAATTGCTGGATTCCGGTGGCATCGTCAGCACGCGCGGTCGCGAAGCGCTCGGTAACAGCCGCTTCGACGCAACACCGGGTGACCGCTTGATGGGTGCGCCCATCGTGCTGCTGGTCGATGCCGGTTCCGCCAGTGCCGCCGAGGTACTCGCGGGTGCGCTGCACGACAACAAGCGCGCTACCGTGGTCGGTAGCCGCACCTTCGGCAAAGGCTCCGTGCAGACCCTGCTGCCGTTGGACAACGGCGATTCGGTGAAACTCACCACCGCGCGTTATTACACACCCAGCGGGCATTCCATCCAGGCGCTGGGCATTGTTCCCGATGTCGTCCTCAAGCCGGAAGGCGATGGCAAGGCCGCGCGCCCGGTGAGCGAGGCCGCGTTGCCGCGCCATCTGCAGGCCGAGACCGAGGTCTTCGAAGGTGACAACGCTGGTGATGTGCTGCCCGGCCAAGCGCCGATCACTGCGGCATTGCAAGCATTGAAGAAGCTGGCCGGGGTTGCCATCACCACACCGCCGCCGGCGAACGCCACGCTGAAGAAGGCCGCCGCAAAAACTCAGTAACCGCGGCGGTGGCGCAGGCGCCGGGCGATGGCCGCGCGCGTTACCAACGCGAAAATGATGCCGAACAGGAAGCCGGCGATGTGCGCCGGCCACGCCACCGCGCCCAGTGCGGGACCGCTGTAAGCGAACACGACTTGCAGCAGCGCCCATAAGCCGATCAGCAGCGACGCCGGCACGCGCACGAATTCCAGGAACAGCCCCAGCGGCAGCACCACGCCCAATTTCGCGCCCGGGAATAGCGCGAGATAGGCGCCGATTACCGCCGACACCGCGCCACTGGCACCGATGATGACCCGGTCAGGGGCGTCGATCGCGAGCACCGCCGCCAGGTTGGCCGCCGCGCCGCCGATCAGGAAGAGGGCGAGGAAGCGCCATCCGCCCATGACCCGTTCCGCGGGAAGTCCGAAGATCAGCAGGAAGACCAGGTTGCCGAGCAGGTGGATCCAGTCGGCATGCAGGAACAGCGCAGAGAACAGCCGCAATACGCT
>JBDSGA010000235.1:0-7014 GCA_039919235.1 Thermomonas sp.
TCAGACGACCGGCTACACGCAGCTCATTGGTGAACTCGAGGCGATGCTGGTCGAGATCACCGGCTACGACGCGGTCAGCCTGCAGCCGAACTCCGGCGCACAGGGCGAGTTTGCCGGACTGCTCGCAATCCGTGCGTATCACCGCTCGCGCGGCGAAGGCCATCGCGATATCTGCCTGATTCCAGAATCCGCTCACGGCACCAATCCGGCATCGGCACAGATGTGCGGCATGACCGTCGTGGTCACGCGTTGCGACAAGGATGGCAATGTCGACGTCGATGACATCCGCGAGAAGGCGCAGACGTATTCCGATCGTCTCGCCGCGCTGATGATTACCTACCCGTCCACGCATGGCGTGTTCGAGGAAGACGTGGTCGAAATCTGCGAGATCGTCCACACGCACGGTGGCCAAGTGTATACCGACGGCGCCAACATGAACGCGCTGGTCGGTGTGGCCAAGCCAGGCAAGTGGGGTTCGGACGTGTCCCACCTGAACCTGCACAAGACCTTCTGCATTCCGCACGGCGGCGGCGGTCCTGGCGTTGGCCCGTGCGCAGTGAAATCGCATCTGGCGCCTTTCCTGCCTAAGTCGGCAAATACTGACGCGTTCGTGACCGAAGGCGTGGGTACCGGCAACATGGTGAGCGCCGCCACCTACGGATCAGCATCGATCCTGCCCATCAGCTGGATGTACATCACGCTGATGGGTACCACCGGGTTGCGCAAGGCGACCCAGGTCGCGATGCTCAACGCCAATTACATCGCCACGCGTTTGGCGCCGCACTATCCGACCCTCTACACCGGCCGCAACGGACTGGTGGCACACGAATGCATCCTCGACCTGCGTCCACTGGAAAAACTCAGCGGCATTTCAGCTGAAGACGTGGCCAAGCGGCTGATCGATTTCGGCTTCCACGCACCGACGCTGAGCTTCCCGGTTGCCGGCACCCTGATGGTGGAACCGACCGAATCCGAATCACTGCATGAACTTGACCGTTTCATCAACGCGATGATCCAGATCCGCGACGAGATCCGCATGGTCGAGCGCGGCGAACTGGACCGCGAAGACAACCCGCTCAAGCACGCGCCGCACACCGCCACGCAAGCGGCAGCGGCCGAATGGAATCACGCCTACAGCCGCGAACTGGCGGTGTTCCCGCTGGCGACGCTACGCCTGCAGAAATACTGGCCGCCGGTCGCACGCGTCGACAACGTCCACGGCGACAAGAACGTCTTCTGCAGCTGCATTCCAATCGGCGATTTCAAGGACGAACCGGAAGCCTTCAGCGAGCCGATGGTGGTCTGAACGACTGGAACAGGCATCCTGTTGCGTGAACGCGGCAGGATGCATTCACTCATCAAAGCGACGCGTATCCGTCAAAGGCGCCGCCAAACCAACATGCGGTTATTCGCCGGCATCGCCACATCGTCGATACGTTGCAAACCGATACCCGTTGCCAATGCATCGATTGCTTCGACATCGCGGATCCCCGAGCGCGGATCACGCGCGCGCAGCGACGCATCGAATTCGCAGTTGCTTTCACTGCTGGAACGCCCGACTTCATTGAACGGCCCATACATGATGACCAGCGCTCGGTCGGCAAGAATTCCCGGCAAGCTTGCGAACAATGCCTGCACCTCCAGCCAGCCCATGATGTGCAGGGTATTGGCGGTGAACACCACATCAAACGGCAGCAGAGACGACGGCAGCTCCGGCTCGAAATGCGGCGTGGGCTCCGTCGCCGCCTGCAATGCGATCGGCGGCTGCGTATTCGGCAAGGCCGCGTCATCGAGCCATTGCCGGATGCCGGGAAGATATCTGGCGTGATCACTGCATTGCCACGTCAGCCACGGCATCGCCGCGGCGAAATGCACTGCGTGCTGGCCAGTACCACTACCGATTTCCAGCACATGCCGCGCGCCACCAAGATGACGACGCAACACGTCGAGGATCGGATCGCGGTTACGCTCGCAACTCGGCGAAAAAGGCTTATCCATGCGTGAGCCGGATGCCGCTTAAACCGCATCGCCGACGCGAACCGGCGATGCGATCACATGGCTTAGTAGCCGTGCTTTTTCAACCACGCATCGATCTGCGGCAGGCGTTGTGCGCGCAGCTTGAGGCGGGTCTTGATGCCGGTCATCACCGTCTCCGCCTCGCGGCGCGACGTCGGCGCGATGTACGCATCGGAGTAGGCCTTGATCTTGTCGACCATCTTCAGGTCCTTGGCGCTGTAACCCAGACCCGGGTAGAAACGCGCGCGTGACGTCGAGTCGACCAACTTGTCCACCTGCTCGCGATGCGCTACTGCGAAATCGAAGGCCATCTCGGAATGCTCACGCGATACCGAGCTGATCATGCCTGCGCTGTTGGTCGCTCCCGGCTCATCGGTCAGCGCCATGTCCAGTGCACGCTGAGCCAGCGCCTTGTCCTTGGCCGAGGCCAACAGGCCGTAATACTGGTCGCGGATCATCGACGACTTCTCGTCCTGCGCCATCTTGTGCAGCTTGTCCCAGGTCGCGGTATCTGCATTGCGCGCGACAATGCCCAGGATCGTGCGGCGCAGTTCCGGCGGCATCGCCTTCGGATCCGTGGCGGCCCTGGCGAAGCGGGCACGCGCCTCCGCGAGCACCTTGTCATCGCCCAGGTTACTGAGGATGCCAATCAAGCTGGAACGCAACTGCTTGGTCGTCGCGGAGTCACCCTCGCGGTTTTCCCAACCTAGCTGCTGGAACTTCGGCGACAGTCGCGACCTCGCGAATTTCTTGGCCGCTTCCTGGCGCTTGGGATTGCCTTCGAACATGTCATCGAGGCCGCCAATGCTGCCCGCCACCATCTGCCAAAGATTCGGTGATGCATCCAGCGGCACCTTGATGGTCAGGTCCAGCATGTCCGATTCCGGTTGCAGGCCCACCGCGGCCAGCGCGCTGGCATCCATCATCACGCCCAGTTGATCAACCACAGGCAATTTGGCATAGCCATCGCTCAACGCCTTGAACTGTGCCGGCGCGTACAACGTGCGGAAATAGCCCTTCTGGCCGGCGTTCAACAAGACCGGAGCACCGCAACTCGGCAGCTCGGCGCTAGCCTTGCCATCCACCAGCACACGCACCGTGTTGCCACCGCTGCGAACACTCACCGGCACATGCCAACGCAACGGCGTCTTGCCGGGACGATCAATCGTGTACTCGCCTTGCACCAGCGATACGACAGTCTTGCCATCCGTGCACGTGGCGCTGGCGGTGATCAGCGGAACGCCTGGCTGCAGGGTGAAATCATGCGCCACCTGGATGAACTGCTTGCCGGGTGCGGCCTTGTCGACCTGCTGCCAGAGATCATCCGTCACGCCGTTGCCGTAGGCGTGCAGCTTGATGTAGCTGCGTACGCCGTCGCGCCAGGCATCGGAACCGACGTAATCCTCCAGCATGCCGATGACCGCCGAGCCCTTGCCGTAGGTGATGCCGTCGAAGGCCTGGCTGGCCTGTTCCACAGTCGCCACGTGCTGCACGATCGGGTGGGTGGTGGCGTACGCATCGCCGCCCATCGCGCCACGGCTGGTGTAGGCCGCATCGACGTTGTCGATGTCCCATTCCGGGTGCAGTTTCTGGGTGGTGCGGCCTTCCATCCAGGTGGCGAAACCTTCGTTCAACCACAAGTCGTCCCACCACGCCATGGTCACCAGGTCACCAAACCACTGGTGGGCGATCTCGTGCGCAGCGGTGGTGAACACCCGCTGCTGGTCGGAGACATTGGAGATGCTCGGGTCGAGCAACAGCGAGTATTCAAACGTGAAAATCGCGCCCCAGTTCTCCATCGCGCTGAAGAATTGGCTGCGGCCAGGCGCGGCGATGTTGTCAAGCTTGGGCAGCGGATACTGGACGCCGAAGTAGTCGTTGTATTCGTGCAACACGTCGCGGCTTGCTTCCAGCGCGAACTGGGCCTGGGCGACCTTGCCCTTCTGCGCGATCACGCCGATCTCGACGCCGTTGTCAGCCAGCGTGGCCCGATCAAACTCACCCATGCCCAGGAACAGGAGATAGGTCGACATTTTAGGCGAGGTCTGGAACACCACCTGCTGCATGCCCTTACCTGTGTCTTTCGTGCTGGAAACCGGCATGTTGCTGACCACCATCTGGCCCGCTGGTGCATTCACCGACAGGTCGAAGGTCGCCTTGAAGTTGGGCTCGTCCCACGAGGGGATGAAGCGGCGCGCATCGGAGTTCTCGAACTGGGTGTACAGCGCACGCTGCTTGCCACTATCGGTCTGGTAATCGAGCGCGAACAGGCCATTGGCTTGGGTGTTGATCACGCCGGTGTAATCAGTGGACAGCGTGTAGCTGCCGGGTGCCAGCGGCTTGTCGAAGGCGAAGGTCGCGGTCTGGTTCTCGGCGTCCACGCTGACCTTGGCCACCATGGGCTTGCCACCCTTGCCGCCGGTCATCGCCAGCGAACTGTTGGAAAACGTCATGTTGACCGCTTGCAACATGATCGTTGAGGTCGGATCCAGTACCTGCAGATAGATTTTGACCTTGCCGTCGAAGGCCATCTTGTCCGCGTGTGGGGTGACTTCGATGGCGTAGTGGCTGGGCCGCACATTGGCTGGCAGCTGACTGGTCGCCTTGACCATGGGTGGATTGGCGGCGCGCGAGACCTCGGCGACGGATTGCGCCGATGCGGCGAAGGTGGCCGCTGAAAGGGCCAAAGCAATAGCGGTCACCAGGGTACGGCGCATGTGGAATCCTTGATCAGGGGGAGAGCGCAGGCGCGGATGGCCTGCATTAGCTGACATCATCGCGGTCCCTGGCGCCACGCGACAGCGCCGGAAGTCATGCACTCAAACCCCGTTCAGGCGGGCAGGAACGCCAGCGTCAGCCCTTCAACTCGTCCCTGCGCGCCGCTGAGCGGCTCGCACACCACATCGAATTCGGCAGACACACCCTCGCTGTCGGTCAGGCTCACGTTGGCGATGCGGCGGCCTTCACCCAGCACCATCACCTCGGTCAACTCGCCGGATTCGCACAGCATCGATAGCTGCGGGTAGGCGGCCAGCAGGGGTTGTTGCTCGACCACCTGCAGCGATGCAAAGCGGCGCGCGGCGGACGTCGCGCGCTGAACGCGTAGCCCCGCCCCGGACAGCACCACCATCGCGACCGGCAACTGGTCGAACACCGCATGGCTGAGGCTGTTGGTTTCCATCGCGACGCGACCGATCTCCTGGGCCAGCGCGATCCCGTCAATCCGGGTATTCACGCCAACCCAATGGGTGATCCTGCCGTCGCCATCGCATACCCCATTGGCACGTGAAATGAACCAGTAATAGCGCTGGTCGGCGCCGTGGCGTAGCCTGAACAGTTGTTCGTAGGACTCGCCCGTGATGATCGAGTGGGCCCAGCGCGGCCCCGCCACCACGATGTCCTGCGGGTGTACCGCATTGCCCCACCCGGTTCCGAACAACTCTTCCTCGGCCACGCCCATGAAGGCCACAGCCTCGGCATTCACGTAATTGAGCATGCCGTCTGGCGCGGCCGTCCAGACCTGTGCGGGGATGTGCTCGTAAGCGTGGCGATAGGGCATGGGGCGCCTCAGGCGAAGGGATCCCGCAGGATGATGTTCGCATCGCGGTCTGGCCCGGTCGAGACAATCGCCAGCGGACATCCGGCCAATTCCTCGAGCGCGCGCAGGTAGGCCCGGGCGGCGGCGGGCAGCCTGTCCCACTCGGTGATGCCAGCGGTGGATTCCTGCCAGCCCGGGAATTCCAGGTAGACCGGCGTGCACTCGTCCCAACCATCGGCGTCCAACGGCGCGTACTCGGTGCGCTTGCCGCGGTATTCGTACGCAATGCAGATCTTGAGCTTCTCCATCCCGTCCAGGATGTCGAGCTTGGTGATGCACAAGCCGCTGAGGCCGTTGATCGCGACGGCGCGCTTGAGCGCGACGATGTCCATCCAGCCGCAACGGCGTGGGCGGCCGGTGGTCGCGCCGTATTCCTGGCCACGGTCACGGATGCCCTGGCCAACCTCATCATTGAGCTCGGTCGGGAACGGACCGCCGCCGACCCGGGTGGCATACGCCTTGGCGATGCCGAGCACGTAGTCGATCGCGTCTGCGCCCACGCCCGTTCCAGCCAGCGCGCCCCCGACTGTGGTGTTGGAACTCGTGACGTAGGGATAGGTGCCATGGTCGATGTCGAGCAAGGAGCCCTGCGCGCCCTCGAACAGCACCTTGCGACCCTGCTTGCGCAGCTCATGCAGGATGCCGGCAACATCGGCCTTCATCGGCTCGACGTATTCCCCGAACGCCAGTGCCTCGTCCAGGGTTTGTTGATAGTCGACCGCATCGACCTTGAAATATTGGGTCAATACGAAGTTGTGGTAATCCAGCGCCGCGCGCAGCTTCTCGGCGAGTTCAGCCGGGTAATGCAGGTCGGCCACGCGAATCCCGCGGCGTGCCACCTTGTCTTCATACGCCGGGCCGATGCCGCGCCCGGTGGTGCCGATCGCCTTGCCGCCCGCGGCCTTCTCGCGCGCCTGATCCAGGGCAATGTGGTACGGCATGATGATGGGCGTTGCCGGGCTGATCTTCAGCCGCGAACGTACCTCGACGCCATTGGCTTCGAGCTCGGCGATTTCTTTCTGCAATGCGCCCGGGTGCAGCACCACACCATTGCCGATCAGGCACAGCGCGTCATCGCGCAGGATGCCTGACGGGATCAGGTGCAACACCGTCTTCTTACCCTTGATAACCAGCGTGTGGCCGGCATTGTGGCCACCTTGGAAGCGCACCACCGCGCCGATGTCCTGTGTTAGCAGGTCGACGATCTTGCCCTTGCCTTCATCGCCCCACTGGGCACCCAAAACAACGACCGACTGACCCATTACCGTACTCCAGACGTGAGAAAAGCCGAGGAGTGCCCCGGCTTTTCGACATTCTACGTGGTTCGTTCCCCAGCTGCGATGGGTTCAGCCACCGCGCACCAGCCACAGCGACACCAACCCCAGGATCAGCACCACCGC
>JBDSGA010000236.1:0-4920 GCA_039919235.1 Thermomonas sp.
CACGAATTCGCGGGCGATGATGCATCCTCGCCGATCACTATCGATGTGATTGATCCGGGTTTCTATCGCGCCGTGGCGGCCAACGGCAGTGTTGGTGCGGGTGAGTCGTACATGGACGGCCACTGGCGCTGCGATGATCTGGTCGGCCTGATTCGTTTGCTCGTGCAAAATCGCGCGCTGCTGGACAGCATGGAAACCGGCATCGCACGTTTGGGCGGCATCGCCATGCGCGGACTGCACGCGTTCCGTCGCAACACCCGTGATGGCTCGCGCAAGAACATCGCCGCCCATTACGACCTCGGCAACGAATTCTTTCGCCTGTTCCTGTCCGATGACCTGATGTATTCCTCGGCGCTGTATGCCGGCGATGATGACAGCCTTGAGCAGGCATCCACCCGCAAGCTCGACCGCATCTGCCAGAAGCTGCGCTTGCAACCCGGCGACCGCGTGGTCGAAATCGGCACTGGCTGGGGTGGCTTCGCGGTGCATGCGGCGCGCCATTACGGCTGCCACGTCACCACGACCACCATCTCGCGTGAACAACATGCGCTGGCTTCAGCGCGCGTCGCCGAAGCCTGCCTGCAGGACCACGTCACCCTGCTGCTGGAGGACTACCGCGACCTGACCGGCACTTACGACAAGCTGGTGTCGATCGAGATGATCGAGGCGATCGGCGCCCAGTACCTCGACACCTATTTCGGCAAGCTCGCGTCCTTGCTGAAGCCGGATGGCTTGGCATTGGTGCAGGCGATCACGATTGAAGACCACCGCTACAAACAAGCACTGAACTCGGTCGATTTCATCAAGCGCTATGTCTTCCCAGGTTCATTCATTCCATCGGTCGCGGTAATGCTCGACGCGAAGACCCGCAGCAGCGACTTGGCACTCACCCACATGGAGGACTTCGGTTCTTCCTACGCACGCACACTCCACGTATGGCGCCAGCGCTTCATGGCACGCCTGGCTGAAGTACGCGAGCAAGGTTTCGACGAGCGCTTCACCCGCATGTGGGAGTTCTACCTGGCGTATTGCGAAGGCGGCTTCCTGGAACGCTCGATTGGCGTCGCCCAGTTGTTGATGGCCAAGCCGGGCAATCGCGATGCGGAGTTCGTGCCGGGGCTGGATGCCACGCGCAACGACTGGATCGAGGCCTGACATGCGCTTCTGGACCAATCTCATCGGTTACCAGTTGGTCTGGTTCGCGATCGTGATAAGCGCGTCGCGCGCGCAGCCTTGGTGGGGGATCGCAACAGCGCTCACGTTCATCGCATTGCAGCTCTTGTATTCGACAACACGCGTGGCCGACATGCGCACAGTTGTCGCTGCGCTTGCCTGCGGATTTTTGATGGATGGCGCGCTGGCGGCAACGGAATGGATGCACTACGCATCACCCTTGATCTCATTGCCTGCGCCAATCTGGATACTGTCGTTGTGGATGGCATTTGCGATGACGTTGAATCATTCCATGCTGTTCCTGCGTGGCAGGCCAGGGCTTGCTGCCTTGCTGGGCGTCGTGGGCGGCCCGCTCGCCTATCTTGGCGCGGCACGGGGTTTCGATGCGGTCATTTTCGTGATACCAGCGTGGCGCGCCATTTCACTACTCGCTGCTGGCTGGGCCATTTCACTCGCGGTGCTTGCGCTGCTGACCCAACGCTGGGCCGCTGAACACTCAACCGCGATACTGAAACCGGAGCACGCGCGATGACCATCAGCCCGATGAGCGCAGGCATGAGCCTGCTGGTGATTTGGCTGCTGGCGGCCGTCGCGCAAACCGCTGGATGGTGGTGGCAAAAGAGACATCGCAATGCGGGTTTGGTCGATGTGATCTGGTCGGCCAGCGTCGGCGGCGGTGCGGTCGTAGCCGCAATCCTAGGTGATGGCGCTCTGCTGCCGCGCGTGTTGCTTGGCGTGTTGGGCGGCGTCTGGGGGCTGCGGCTTGCCGGTCATTTGCTGCATCGGGTACTCGGAGAACCGGAAGACGGGCGATACGCAAACTTGCGCAGACGCTGGGGACAGGACCAGCGTAAATGGTTCGCCTTTTTCCAGTTCCAGGCCGCCTTGGCCGTGTTGTTCGCCCTGCCCTTCGTGGCGGTGGCGCGTAATCCGGTTGAAGGGCTGTCGCCGTGGCTTGTCGCGGGCGTCGCGTTTTGGGTACTCAGTGTCTCCGGCGAAGCCATCGCTGATTGGCAGCTTTCACGCTTTCGTACGAATGCGAAAAATAAAGGGAAGACGTGCCGCGACGGACTGTGGCGCTATTCGCGACATCCCAACTATTTCTTCGAATGGCTGCACTGGTTCGCGTACGTCTGCCTGGCAATCGGCTCACCCAGTTGGTGGCTGGCTTGGGCGGGTCCGCTGGTGATGTTCGTCTTCCTGCGCTGGATAAGCGGCATCCCCTACACCGAGGAAAACGCGTTGCGTACGCGCGGCGATGACTACCGCGACTACCAACGCGTCACGCCGATGCTGTTCCCTTGGTTCCCGAAGAAATCTAGTGGCGCACCTAGCAAGAAGACTGTGAACAGCTCCGCAAAAACACCTGCAAACAAGCCAACAAACACGGCGAAGAGACACAAAAAGAAGTCCGGCAAATCCTCGAACAACTCCTCAAAAGCGCCAAACAGGAAGACACCATGAATACCGTCGCCGAAACCCTTCAACTCGATAGCGACTGCGCTGCACCCGGCTTGCTGGGCTTGGCCGAACGCGGACTGGTACCGGATGGGTTATTGCGTGCAGGCATACGCCGCATGTGCGAAGTGCGCCTGAAGGAAGAATCCGCAGGCGGACCCGATCTGTCCAGCCTGCGGTTCCAGCAGCAGATCGCCATGCTGCGCGCAAGTCCCGTCGCGATCCACACCGATGCCGCAAACCGCCAACATTACGAATTGCCGCCGGCGTTCTTCCAGAACTGTCTCGGGCCACGATTGAAATATTCGTCCTGTTATTACCCGACTGGCAACGAGACCCTAGCTCAAGCCGAAGATGCGATGTTGCAGCTCTACGGCGAGCGCGCGGCGCTAGCAGATGGCCAAGACGTGCTGGAGCTTGGTTGCGGCTGGGGTTCACTGACCTTGTGGATGGCGCAGCGCTATCCGAATTCGAACATCACGGCGGTGTCGAACTCACGGCCGCAGCGGGAGTTCATCGAGGCACGCTGCCGCGAACGTGGACTCGAGAACGTGCGTGTCGTCACCTGCGACGTCAACCAGCTCGACATGTTGACAGACCAGTTCGACCGTTGTGTCTCGATCGAGATGTTCGAACACATGCGCAACTACGAAACACTGCTTGCGCGCATCAGCAAATGGCTGCGCCCCGGCGGCGCGCTCTTCGTGCACATCTTCTGCCACAAGACCCTGCTCTACCCCTTCGAGACCGAGGGCGATGACAACTGGATGGGCCGGCACTTCTTCACCGGTGGACTGATGCCGTCCGCTGATACGTTGTTGTGGTTCCAGCAACATCTGCACATCGAGGAACGTTGGCTGGTCGATGGAACGCATTACCAGCGCACGGCTGATCACTGGCTACAGGAACAAGACAAGCATCGCGAGGTGGTGATGCCCGTCCTGCGTGAGGCGTATGGCGATGCTGCGGGCCTGTGGTTCCAGCGTTGGCGGATGTTCTGGATGGCCTGCGCTGAATTGTTCGGCTACGACCAAGGGCGCGAATGGATGGTCGGCCATTACCGCTTTCGCAAGGAGCACTGAAATGACGAAGGCCACCAAAGGCATGTTGTCCGCACTGATCGCATCCATGTTTGCTGCTGGATGCGCGCACACGCCACCGACCATTCCACCCGTTGCCAGCGTTGACCTGCAGCGTTTCATGGGTGACTGGTACGTGATCGCCAATATCCCGTCCTATCCGGAGCGCGAGGCCTACAACGCGGTGGAGTCTTACGAGCTGAATGACGACGGCCGGATCATGACCACGTTCCGTTATCGCAAGGGCAGTTTCGATGCACCGGTCAAGATCATGCATCCGGTAGGACGCGTCGTCCCCGGCACCAACAATGCCGTGTGGGATATGCAGGTGTTCTGGCCGATCAAGGCCGAATACGTGATCGTGGGACTCAACGCTGACTACTCGCAGACGATTATCGGTCGGAGCAAACGTGACTACGCTTGGGTGATGGCACGCACGCCCACCATCAGTCAGCAGGATTACGACGCAGCGGTCGCCAAGTTGAAGACCCTGGGTTACAAGCTCGACGGGCTTCGCAAGGTGCCGCAGCAATGGCCCGAAACCAAGCCTTGAGAGCTCAGCGGCACACCCGTCGAACATCGGCATCCAGCATGCTGAGCAAGTCATAGTTACGCTTCAGGCCCGCGCGCTCAAGGGTGGACTCGCGGCGACCCTTCGCTTGTGCGCAAGGATCACGCCGTAATCTCACCCTGCGTGTCGACACGCGGTAGCCAGACGTAAGAACCGATCTCGCCTTGCGAGCTGGCTTGACCGACGGCTGCACGGTTGTAACGACGACACTCGTCGCTTCGAGCGTGTAGGCAATGCTGCGCATCTGGCGCGTGCCTGGCCCGCATGTGTTCGATTGCCAAGAGACGGCACCACTGGCTGACACGCACTTGTTGACGACTTGGGCGTGGCTGGTCAGGGAAGGCAACAGGAGCAACGCCAGCAAACATTGCATCAACTTCATCGAATTCGGCCTGCGGAGGATTCATCCGCAGGATTCCATGGCTCTAGCTGCCGCCCCATCGGCGCAGCGCGCATGGCGAGGTAGGCGAATCCCTCGCAAGAGCGCCGCCGAGGGATCTGCAAGACACGAGGCAATCAACACTTGACGCATATTTGAAGCACCCGTTATCATGCGCGGCTCCAGTTCTTGGGGCCATAGCTCAGCTGGGAGAGCGCCTGCATGGCATGCAGGAGGTCGACGGTTCGATCCCGTCTGGC
>JBDSGA010000237.1:0-6255 GCA_039919235.1 Thermomonas sp.
CGTCCGACAAGCGCCCTGCAACGGCAGGAGCGTTCGGCGGTATCTTTCTGTTGCACTTTCCGTCGACTTGCGCCGCCCAGGCATTACCTGGCACCGTGCCCTGTGGAGCCCGGACTTTCCTCGGCACCGCACATTTGCATGTGGATGACGCGACTGTCTGGCCGACTCCGCCGCCGACATTGTGTCACGCATGGCGCTTACGATGATGTCTTTACCTCACACCGGAGCCAAGCCTGTGGGGTGACTCGCCGAACCTGTTTCCATCGCAGCGATTGATGGACGTGGTCGCGGCCACGTGCCGTCGCCGCCATCTCAGCCCAAACACCGAAGATGCCTACACGCTGTGGATCCGGCACTTCATCAGGTTTCACCGTGGCCGACACCCACGCGACCTCGGCGTGGAAGGCATCGTCCCGTTCCTCACGCATTGCGCCCATGTCCGGCGGATATCCGCATCGACCCACATGCAGGCGTTGAGCGCCCTGCTGTTCCTGTATCGGGATGTGTACGGCCAGGATGTGGCGCACCTGAAGGGACTGCGCAACGTCAGGCGCATGGCTACGGTGCCCATCGTCCTGTCCAAGGACGAAGTCCGCGCGGTATTGCTGCGGCTGGAAGGCATCCCGCGCCTGGCTTGCCTGTTGATCTACGGCAGCGGCATGCGGGTCATGGAGTGCCTGACCCTGCGCGTGCACGACATCGACCTGGCCAATCGCGTAGTTCGCGTCGCGGCCGGCAAGGGCGGAAAGTCGCGCAATGCCATGCTGCCGGCACGCGTGTTGCCCCGATTGCAACATCATCTGCACCAGGTCGTGGCGAGGCACCGGACGGACGTGCTGAATGGCGCGGGTTATGCGCCATTGGCGGGCGCGCTGCAGCGCAAATACCCGACTGCATCCCATGCGACAGGCTGGCAATTCGTGTTCGGCTCACAGTCCATTCGTCCGTGTCCGCAGACATGCCGGCGCCAACGCTGGCATGTGTCGCCATCGACCGTGCAGGAGGCGTTTCGCGATGCGCTGCGTGATGCCGGCATCCACAAGCAGGCCACACTGCACAGCCTGCGGCATACCTTTGCGACGCATTTGCTGGCCGCGGGCACGGATATACGCACCATTCAGGCCTTGCTGGGACACAAGCACCTGAACACCACCATGCGCTACACGCATCTCTTGAAACCTGTCGATGACACCCGTAGCCCGCTCGACCTGCTCTAGTGGTTGAAACCTAGCCTTGCCCGCCGTACAGCGCTTTGCGAGGCGCGCCGCTCAGGTCAGCAGCGACCTTGGCAGCGGTGGACGGTGGCAGGTGGTCGACCAGTTTGGCGTACAGGCGCTTGCCTTCCGCCACCTTGGCATCGACCTCCTCGCTTGCACCCTGCACCAGCAGCACGAATTCGCCCTTGCGCTGGTTCGGGTCGGCGCCCACACGCGACTGCAACTCAGACAGTGGGCCATCGAGCAAGGTCTCGAAGAGTTTGGTGAGTTCGCGACCAATCACCGCATGGCGTTCGCCGCCGAACGCGACCACCGCGTCAGCCAGCGACTCTTCGATCCGATGCGAGGACTCATAGAAAATCAAGGTGCGGGTCTCGCTGGCCAGTTGCGCGAGACGCTCACGACGCGCACTGGCCTTGGCCGGCAGGAAACCCTCGAACACGAACCGGTCGCTCGGCAGCCCGGCCACGCTGAGGGCGGCTACCAAGGCGCTGGCGCCCGGCACCGGGCTGACCTTGATGCCGGCTTCGCGCGCCGCCCGCACCAAGCGGAATCCTGGATCACTGATCAGTGGCGTGCCGGCATCGGATACCAAAGCCAGCGACTCGCCCGCCAGCATGCGCATCACCAGTCCTGCGGCGGCTTCGCCTTCGTTATGGTCATGCAACGCGATCAACGGGCGCTCGACGCCGAAGTGGGATAGCAGTTGGCGGGTGTGGCGGGTGTCCTCGGCGCAGATCGCCGCCACCGTCTTCAGCGTCTCCAGCGCGCGCGCACTGAAGTCGCCGAGATTGCCGATCGGCGTGGCGACCACATAGAGTGTTCCTGAAGCCGGCGTTCCTGAAGCTGGAGTTCCATGACCCTGCATTGCATTCCTTCACTGGTGGCGCGGGTAGAATCCTAGCCGGTTCCCGAACGAGCAACGCGCCGTGGCTTTGAAACACTTTGCAATCACCCTGTTGCTGGCCGTCATGGCAGCGCTCACTGGCTGCGCCAGCGTCGAGGTGCAGCGCGTAGCAGCCCCTGTTGCCGTGCAAAGCACTACCTTCACCGAGGCGCGCACGCTGGCCGCCCAGCAAGCCAGCCTGCCGGCGACGGCCAGAGCCGCCAATATCTCCCGCATCGCGACCTTGCTCGCCCAACTCGATGACGCCACCCTGAGCCGTGGTGCCGGCGAGCTTCCGGCCGGGGATCCGCTCTACAGCTTCGCGGGGCGCGCCCTGCTCAACCGCGGCCTGCCCTTGCCGCGCGCGTTTGACCGTGGCGACTGGCACTTCGACGCTGCCGGTCGTCCACCGGCGGATCGTGATGGTTACCGCCCACCGATGAAGGTCGCGATGCTGCTGCCGCTGCGTGGCAGCCTTGCAGATGCCGCAGAGCCAGTCCGCGACGGCTTTCTGACAGGTTATTACGGCGAACGCCGGCGACGTCCCGAGCTGCGCTTCTATGACACGACGGCAGGTGCCAGCGCGGCGTATGCGCGCGCCGCTGCAGAGGGGAATGATTTCGTGGTCGGCCCGCTCAGCCGTGAGGAAGTCGACGCGGTGTTCGCCAATGACGCGCCAGCCGTTCCGTTGCTTGCATTGAATCGCGGCAGCCGCCCACCGCCCGCCGGCAGCGCCAGTTTCTCGCTGTCGCCGGAAGAGGAAGGCATCACCGCCGCCGAATACATCCTGCACAACGGCGCACGCCGGGTTCTGGTCATCAGTGCCAATGAAGATGCGCAACGCCGGGCAGCGGGCGCGCTCGCCGAACACCTGCTGCAACGGGGCGGACAAGTCGCCGCCCGGCTTGACTATCACCCGGGTGATGCGCTCCTGTTACCAGCAGACGCCGCGATTGACGCGGTGTTTCTAGCCCTCAAGGGCAATCAGGCGCGGGAATTGGCACCACGCCTGGCCGCGGCCGGCTTGGCCGGCAAACCACGCGTGGCAACGTCGCAGATCGTGTCCGGCACCGGCAAGGCCAGTGACGACGTGCTGCTGGATGGCATCGTTTATCCCACCGAGACCTGGGGCGTCCATGACGTACCCGGCATCCCGTCCCAAGCCAACGCCGCGGCCCGACTCGACAGCGCCAGGGGACCGGCCGCTCGACTGTTCGCGTTCGGATATGACGCCTGGCTGCTGACTGCCTATCTGGAACGTCTTGCGATGTCGCCCAACAGCGACATCGCCGGGGCCACGGGCCGGCTGAGCCTGGACGGTTTGGGCAACGTATTGCGCCGACCGACCTGGTCCCGCTTCACCGGCGGTGTATCCATGCCAATCAACGACGGCGCGCGCTAAGCACGTGATCGCGTGCCGATAACCGCAGTCCGCGCCCGCGGCGATGCCGTCGAGTCCGCTGCCCTCGCCCACCTGCAAGGGCATGGCCTGAAACTCTTGGCACGCAATGCGCAGGCGCGCGGCGGCGAGCTGGACTTGGTGATGCTGGACGTCGACATGCTGGTGTTCGTCGAAGTCCGCTACCGAGCCAATAGCGCATTCGGAGGCGGCGCGGCTTCAGTGGATATGCGCAAACGCCGCAAACTGGTGCATGCGGCGCACGTGTTCCTGATGCAGCACCCGCAACATGCGCAGGCAGCCTGTCGATTCGACGTAGTCGATGCCAGCGGTGATCCAACGACCCCGCGCCTGGATTGGTTGCGCGATGCGTTTCGTGCGGATGATTGCTGACGGATCCGGCTCAGCCGAAATGCATCCAACCTGCTGCCGTCGCTGACCACGCACCTTCGACCGTCCGTGCCGTCACGCCCGGTGCCGCGACCATTACGCCAATCCGGGCCACCGCAGTGCCAGCATCGCGTGATGCGGCTTCAATCGCATCGCGCGCATCCCGGGGTGCGATGAAACACAGTTCGTAATCATCGCCACCGGTCGCCTGCAGGCCATGCCGGATCGTTGTTTCGAATGATGCGCGTAGTGCATCGGACGCTGGCAACGCATCGATCTCCACCTGCGCACCAACGCCGCTGGCCACGCATACATGACCAAGGTCGGCGAGCAGTCCATCGGATACGTCGATGCAGGCATGCGCGATGCCACGCAGTGCATCACCCAGCGCGACGCGGGGAGTCGGCCGGTCGAGGCGTGCCAACAAAAAGGGGTCAGGTTCATTTTCCCGTGGAAAATGAACCTGACCCCTTTTATCTTTTTCCTTCCACTGCACCAAGGCCGCCGCCGCATCACCCAGGGTACCGCTGACCCAGATGTCATCACCCACGCGTCCCGCATCGCGACGCAACGCCGTGCCTGCTTCGACAACGCCATGCGCAGTGACGCAAATCGACAACGGCCCGCGCGTGGTGTCGCCACCGACCAGTGCGACGTGATGCGTCGCAGCCAATGCAAAAAATCCATCAAGGAAGGCATCCACGAACGTCGGATCAGCATCGGGCAACGACAACGACAACGTGCACCAAGCGGGTGTGGCGCCCATTGCCGCCAGGTCCGAGAGGTTCACCGCCAATGCCTTCCACCCGATGTCCGCGGGCGCGGTACCCTCGGGGAAATGCACGCCTGCATTCAGCGTGTCCATCGCCATCACCAGTTGCTGGCCAGGCGGCACCTGCAGTACCGCAGCATCATCACCGATGCCCAGCACTACGTCATTGCGGGTGGTGCTGGCGCGCTCGCGAATGCGGGCGATCAAGTCGAATTCACTGGTGTTCACGCGTAAACCCGGCTCGCGCTCAGCGCGTGCGCGATGCCTGCGCTTCGGTGCTGCGTAGCGCGAGTGCCGCCTTGTCTAGCACCCCGTTGACGTACGTGTGGCCGTGCTCGGAGCCGAAGCGCTTGGTCGAATCGATCGCTTCGTTGATCACCACCCGATACGGCACGTCGGGGCGGTGCAGCAATTCATAGGCGGCGATGCGCAAGGCCGCGCGTTCGATCATGTCGACCTCCTCCACGCCGCGGTCGAGGTGATCGGTCAGCGCGGCATCGAGCTCACCGACATGCTGCAGCACGCCGCGCACCAGGTCTTCGAAATATTCGAGGTCGGCGATTTCATGTGCTTGTTCGTGCGCGAACTCGGCGATCAGCGCGGCCTCGGTCGGCTTGTTCAACTGCCAGGCGTAGATCGCCTGCAAGGCGCGTCGGCGTGAACGCGAACGTGCGACGGGGTCGATGCCATCATTCCGGTGTTTGTTATGCATGACTCGATCCCGTGTTGTGCCCATGATGTGTGCGCAGTTTCTGATTCAGGTCGGCCATCTCGATTGCCACCAGCGCCGCTTCCTCGCCCTTGTTGCCGTGATTGCCACCGGCGCGCGCCTTCGCATCCTCGAACCGTTCAACGGCCAGCACGCCATTGATCACCGGCACGCCGGTATCCAGGGCGACCCGCATCAGGCCTTCGGATGCGCCATCGGCCACGTGCTCGTAATGGCGGGTATCACCACGCACCACGCAGCCCAAGGCGACCAGCGCGACGTGTCCGCCGGCCATGGCCAGCGCGCGCGCCGCCATCGGCAATTCCCACGCACCCGGCACGCGCACCACATCCACTGCAGCGTCGGCCACACCATTGGCCGCGAACGCCTGGCGCGCGGCCACCACCAGCGCATCGGTGATGCTCGGGTTCCAGCGGCTGGCGATGATCGCGAAGCGTGCGCCTTCAGTGGCACGCAGGTCGCCTTCTAGATGCGGCATCGGAAATGACCGGCATGACCGGGTCGAAACGTGGCCGTGCAGTTTAGCGCGGCGGCAGTGCCACGTATTCCACGATCTCCAGCCCGAACCCGGCGACGCCCACTTGCCGGCGGGCACTGCCCAACACGCGCAGCCGCGACAATCCCAGGTCCGCCAGGATCTGCGAGCCCGCGCCGGTGCGCCGCCATTGCGCCAGCGCGCCGGTCTTGCCCATCGCCGGTTCCGGCTGTTCACGAATGCGGGCCAAGGTCGTTTTCGGCTCCTGCGGTTCACCCAGCAGGACCAGCACGCCGCGATCTTCAGCATTGATCAGGGCCAGCACGTCACCTACCAACGGGCCGAAATCGCTGCGACGCCAATGCAATGCATCGGCCAGCGGGTTT
>JBDSGA010000238.1:0-7915 GCA_039919235.1 Thermomonas sp.
CGCCGTCCTGCCGCCAGCGTTGCAGGCGCTTGGCCAGTTCCGGTGCGATCTGCGCCAGCGTGCAGCGGCCTTCGCCGATGCCGCCCAGCTGTAACATCGAGGCCTCGTTGGCCAGCTTGACCTCACCTTCGCCATCGACCAGCAACACGCCGGTGCGCATGCGGCGGATGATCAGTTCGTTGATTTCGGCGAGGTTGTCGGCCTGGCTGCCGCGGCGCGCGGCCAGCGCCTCGCTGGCGCGCATCTGGCGGCCGACAAGATTGGTCAGCGTGGCCATGGCCAGGTAGCTGACCGTGAACATCAGAAGTTCGGCCAATGGCCGCTGGCTACCACTGTCCGTCAGTGCACGCATGAGGTATTCGGCAACCAAGGCGAGTGCGGCAAACAACGCGGTTCCCAGCCCCAGCCGCAAGGGCAACAGCAGCGCGGCGGCGCCCACATTGAAGAGCAGCATCATCGCGATGCCGGAGCCCGCGCCGGGCAGCGCATGCATCGCCAGCATGGCCACGGTGACATCCACCACGGTGCCGACCAGCACGTGCTGGCGCAGGTGGCCGCTGCGCCTGGCCAGGAACAACGGCACGGACGCCGCCAGATACGCCAGGGCGACGATGCGGGCAAGCGTTGGCGCATCCGGCTCGCCGATCAGCAGGCCGACCGGACTGAATACCACCAGGCACAGCAGGGCCGCTTCCAGGATTCGATACAGGCTGAAGTAGTGCAGCTCGCGCCGGATGGCGGAGCGGTGGTCGCTGTTGTCGTGGGCGTCGTCGTCCTGCACGCGGCGAGTATAGGGCTGCCTGCCGGATCCCCGGAAAGCCCGCGCCGTTGTACTGATGCCGACGGCGCGCGGCCAGCTACGTTAAAATGGGGATTCCGCCCGCGCCCGGCATCTTTGGTTTCGACCATTGCGGCGCGCCCATGCCCTCACAGGCCACGCTCTTGCAGCGCCATCCTCACCCTTGAGTGAACCATGAACTTCCACGAATACCAGGCGAAACAGTTGTTTGCCGATTACGGCATTGCGGTACCAGCCGGGCGCGTTGCGCGCTCTCCCGAAGAGGCCGTCGACGCGGCCAAGGCCATCGGCGGCGACGCCTGGATGGTCAAGGCGCAGATCCACGCCGGTGGCCGCGGCAAGGCGGGTGGCGTCAAGTTCTCCAAGTCGTTCGATGAAGTGCGTGAGTATGCGAAAGCGATGCTCGGCACCAAGATGGAAACCTACCAGTCGGCCGGCGTCGCGCTGCCGGTGGATTCGGTGTTGGTGACCACGGCCACCGACATCGACAAGGAGCTGTATCTCTCGGTGCTGGTGGATCGGTCGACCCAGACCGTCACCTTCATCGCTTCCAGCGATGGCGGCGTCGAAATCGAGACCACCGCGGTCGAAAATCCCGACGCGATCAAGACCCTGCACGTGAATTACGTGCAAGGCCTGCAGCCTTACCAGTGCCGCGAGCTCGGCTTTGCGATGGGCCTGACCGGCAAGCAGGTCAACCAGCTGACCAAGATCATGTTGGGCCTCTACAAGCTGTTCAACGAGAAAGACCTGGCGCTGGTCGAACTGAACCCGCTGGCGATCCTCACCGATGGCAACCTCGCGGTGCTCGACGGCAAGATCAATTCCGATGACAACGCCAACTTCCGCCACCCCGACCTGGTGGAAATGCGCGACATCAAGCAGGAAGACGAGACCGAAGTGCTCGCGTCGAAGTTCGACCTGAACTACGTGACCATGGACGGCAATATCGGGTGCATGGTCAACGGCGCCGGCCTGGCGATGGCGACCATGGACGTGATCAAGCTGGAAGGTGGCACGCCGGCGAACTTCCTCGATGTCGGCGGCGGCGCGACCAAGGAGCGGGTGACCGAGGCATTCAAACTGATCCTGCGCGCGCCCGACGTGAAGGCGATTTTCGTCAACATCTTCGGCGGCATCGTGCGCTGCGACATGATCGCCGAGGGCATCATCGCCGCGGTCAAGGAAGTGCAGGTCAAGGTGCCGGTGATCGTGCGCCTGGAAGGTACCAATGTGGAGGCCGGCAAGGCATTGCTGAAGAACTCCGGGCTGGCGATCACCGCCGCCAATGACATCAATGACGGCGCGAAGAAAGCCGTTGCCGCTGCTGCTGCCTGAGGCCTGAACACATGTCCGTTTTGATCAACAAGAATACGAAAGTCATCGTGCAGGGCTTCACCGGCTCGCAGGGTTCCTTCCACGCCGAGCAGATGCTCGACTACGGCACCAAGGTTGTCGGTGGCGTGACCCCGGGCAAGGGTGGCACCGAACATTTGGGCCTGCCGGTGTTCAATACCGTCGCCGATGCGGTCGCCAAAACTGGCGCGAATGCCTCGGTGATCTACGTGCCACCACCGTTCGCGGCTGATGCAATTTTGGAAGCGGCCGATGCAGGCATCAAGGTCATCGTCTGCATCACCGAGGGCATTCCGGTGCTGGACATGTTGAGGGTCAAGAACGTGCTGAAGGGCTATCCCGGTGTCGTGCTGGTCGGTCCCAACTGCCCGGGCATCATCACGCCGGGCGAGTGCAAGATCGGGATCATGCCGGGCCACATCCACATGCCGGGCAAGATCGCGATCGTGTCGCGTTCCGGCACGCTGACCTATGAAGCGGTGAAGCAGACCACCGATGCCGGCCTCGGCCAGTCGACGGTGATTGGCATCGGCGGCGACCCGATCAATGGCCTGAACTTCATCGATTGCCTGAAGCTATTCCAGGACGACGCGCAGACCGAAGGCATCATCATGGTCGGCGAGATCGGCGGCAGCGCCGAAGAAGAAGCAGCCGAGTATATTTCGAAGCACGTGACCAAGCCTGTTGTCGGTTTCATCGCTGGCGCGTCGGCACCGAAAGGCAAGCGCATGGGCCACGCGGGAGCGATTGCCTCGGGCGGGAATGGCACCGCCGAGGGCAAGTTCGCGGCGCTGGAAGCAGCGGGCGTGACCACGGTGAAGTCGCCAGGTGATTTGGGCGCGGCGATTGCAAAGCGCTTGGCTGGCTGATTGAGCCAAGGCATGACGTCTGCCCGACCGTTGTCGGAGTGACGTTCACGAAAAGACCGCCTCCGGGCGGCCTTTTTGTTCTCACGCCTCGTGGCACCGCGTTGACATCGCGCTGGGCATGCTCCGCCGATGCCGCGAAAATCCGCTGACACCCGCATTGAACCCGCATCGAAGTCCGAGGCGGCGATGGCCTCCGCGCGCGCGAGTGGCTTGCGCTACGTCAGCGATGAGGAACCGGGGTTGCGACGACACCCGACCAAGACGGGATTTCTGTATGTCGATGCGGCGGGTCGACCTATCACGGACGAAGCGACATTGGGCCGCGTGCGCTCACTTGCGATTCCACCCGCATACCAAGATGTCTGGATCTGCCCGCGTGCCAATGGTCATCTGCAGGCGACGGGCCGCGATGCGCGCGGACGCAAGCAATACCGCTATCACCCGCGCTGGGCGGAGGTGCGCGGCCAGCAGAAATTCGGACGGGTGGCGGACTTCGGCGCGGCATTGCCACGCCTGCGTCGGCGCTTGCGCCGGGACCTGGCATTGGCGGGGTTTCCTCAGCAAAAAGTCGCCGCGATTTTGGTGGGTGTCATGGCGGACACCCTCGTTCGCATCGGCAATCGCAGTTACGAGCGCGGTAACAAATCCTATGGACTCACCACGTTGCGCAACCGGCACGTATCGTTCCTGCGTGGCGGTCGTGCGCGTTTCAAGTTCCGGGGCAAGTCCGGCATCGAACACGAGGTGGTACTGGATGACAAACGACTGACATCTCTGTTGCGGCGTTGCCAACAACTGCCGGGGCAACATCTTTTCCAGTACGTGGACGAAGACGGCGCCGTGCAGCCCGTCGACTCGGGTGTGGTCAACGACTACCTGCGCGATGCAATGGGCGGGGAATTCACCGCCAAGGATTTCCGCACATGGGGTGGAACGCTGGCCGCCACCCGGCTGCTGGCTGACATGCCCTGGGACGAAGGCGGTGCCAGCCAGCGCGCGATGGCCTCGATGCGCAAGACGGTTGAGGTGGAAGTCGCACGCCAGCTTGGCAACACGCCGGCGGTGTGCCGGAAATCCTATATCGATCCGCGCGTTTACCAGGCGTGGGAACAAGGTTGGCTTGCACGCGTCTCGCAAAAGGTGCGTGGGCCGCGCCAATGGGAGCAACTGACACTTCGCCTGCTTCGGCGCAAGCAACGCTAGGCTTCCAACGCTAGACTCTGCGCATGACCCTGCGCATTGCGATGGCCCAGTTCGACTTCCCGGTTGGCGACGTGGTTGGCAACGCCGCCCGCATCGCCGAAATGATCGTGGATGCACGCGACCGCCTCAGCGCCGACGTCGTGCTGTTCCCGGAGTTGGCACTGTCCGGTTATCCGCCCGAGGACCTGCTGTACCGGCCCTCGTTCCTGCAGGACTGCGATGCCGCGTTGCAGGCGTTGGCGATGCAAACAAAAGGGATCGTCGCCGTGGTCGGCTGGCCGCAGGCAGCCGGCGCAGTGGTGTACAACGCGGCCAGTGTGCTGCGCGACGGCGGCGTCGAGCAGACGTATCGCAAGCGCGAGTTGCCGAACTACGCGGTGTTCGACGACCGCCGTTACTTCGATGTGGATCCGGATCGCGACGACTGCGTATTCGACGTCAATGGCGTGCGCGTCGGCGTGCTGATCTGTGAAGACCTGTGGTTCGCCGAGCCACTGGCAACGACGGTTGCGGCCGGTGCGCAGCTCGTCCTGGTCGGAAACGCGTCGCCATTCGAGCGCGACAAGCATGCGCAGCGTGATGCGTTACTCGCGCAGCGGGTCGCGGAAAACCGCGTGGCGATTGCCTACCTCAACATGGTCGGTGGCCAGGATGCGTTGGTGTTCGATGGCGCCAGCGTGGTAGCTGATGCCGACGGCACCTTGTCACCGGCCGCGGCGGCCTTTACCGACCAGTGGCTGCTGGTTGGATTCGACCCCGCATCCGGCAAGTTCTCGCCGCTGCATTGGGAAGTCGACGGCGATGAAAGCCGCGACGCGTTGGCGTGGCGCGCGATCGTGCGTGGCACCCGCGACTATTGCGTGAAGAACGGTTTCGAAAAAGTGTGGTTGGGTTTGAGCGGCGGCATTGATTCTTCGGTGGTGCTGGCAATGGCGGTCGATGCACTTGGCGCGGGGAACGTGACCGCGGTGCGGATGCCCTCGCGCTATACCGCCGGCCTGTCGAATGACCTGGCCCAGGACCAATGCGACGCGCTTGGTGTCAAACTGATTGCGTTACCCATCGAGAAGCCCTTCCAGGCGTATCTGGCGACACTGGCGGAGACGTTCGACGGATTGGAGGTCGACACCACCGAAGAAAACCTGCAGTCGCGTATTCGCGGCGGACTGCTGATGGCGCTTTCGAACAAACTCGGCGGGATGTTGCTGACCACTGGCAACAAGAGCGAATATGCGGTCGGCTACGCCACGATCTATGGCGACATGTGCGGCGGCTACGCGCCGATCAAGGATCTCTACAAGACCGAGGTGTTCGCGCTGGCGAACTGGCGCAATACGGTGGGCGGTGCGCCGGTCATCCCGCAGGCGGTGATCGACCGTCCACCTTCGGCCGAGTTGCGCGACAACCAGAAAGACCAGGATTCATTGCCGGCTTACGATGTGCTGGACGCAATCCTGCTGCGCTATGTCGACCAGGAGCAGTCGCGCGCGGAAATCGTGGCGGCCGGCTTCGACGCGGAGATCGTTGACCGGATGCTGCACTTGGTCAGGATCAGTGAGTGGAAGCGCCATCAGTCCGCGCCCGGACCCAAGGTCAGCCGCCGCGCGTTCGGCCGCGAACGGCGGTACCCGATCACCAACGGCTATCGCGGATAGTCGTTGGACTGCATGGACACGAAAAAGGGGCCGATGGCCCCTTTTTTAATGCCTTCGACAGGGTGACTTACTTGCTGTCGCCCGCGAACGGATTCAGCCGCGAGATGATCCCCGAGCCCTGCGGCCAACGACCGCTCAGCCATGGATGCTTCGGATCATTCTGTTCCAGCACCCGGCGTGCATCGGCCGCCAACACCGTGTTGCCCATGCGTGTGTAGGACTCGCCCAACAGGGCCACGGCATCGTTCTGGTATTCGCTTTGCGGGTAGGTTTCCAACAAATAGGTGCCGCGTTCGGCGGCGGCCACCCAGGCGCTGCGTCGCAGGTAATACAGGCCGGTGTTGAGTTCGAATCTGGCGAACTCGTTGCGCAGGAACACCATGCGCTGGCGCGCATCGGCGGCGTAAGCGCTGTTGGGGTATCGCGTGGCCACGGTGCTGAAATCGCTGTAGGCCTGTTGCGGCGACTGCAGGTCCCGGTTGCTCATGTCCAGCTTGAACGCCTTGGACAGGAACACGGTATTGCGGGCCATGTTGGACAGGCCACGCAGGTAATACATGTAGGCGATGTTCTTGTGGGTCGGGTAGGTGCGGATGAAGCGGTCGATGCCCGAAACGGCGTCGTCCTGCTTGCCTGCCTTGTAGTCGGCATAGGCCTGTTCCATCAGCGCCTGCTCGGTGTACGCGCCATAAGGATACTGCGCGATCAAGCGGGTGAAGATCTCGCTGGCACTGCTCCAGCTGCCTTTTTCCATTTTTTCGTGCGCGCGATCATAGAGCTGGCTGACCGGCAGGCCTTCGTTCTTGTCTTTGTCCTTGAACATGCCGGTGACCCGCGCGCAGCCGGTCGTGGCTAGTACGAGTGCGAGCGCCATCACGAACAGGTGGCGAAATAATGGGGAATGCTGGGTCATGGGCATCGAGCGGGCGCCTAAGGCACGAGGGACACGAAGGGCGGATAATAGCAGTCCGCTTTGAGAGCTGGGCCATCGGGCCTGTGCCGCGCCTGAATCGAACATGCCCAACGACCCTAGCCAGAACGACGATGACGCTGTCCATGACGAGCCTGGACAGCACGACTCCCCCGCTCCGCTGCGCCATGCCTTCGTCCCTGAGTCTGCTGCGGGCCGTCGGCTGGACGCGGTGCTGGCTGAAATATTCCCCCAATATTCGCGTTCACGACTGTCAGCCTGGATCAAGACCGGCGATGTCAGCGTGGATGGCGCGCAGTTCCGTGGCCGCGATTCCGTGCGCGGTGGCGAGCAAGTCACCCTCAGCGCGATCCAGGATACCCAGACCCACTCGCTGCCGGAAGACATCCCGTTGGACGTGGTGTATGAGGACGCCGATGTCTTCGTGATCAACAAGCCGGCCGGTCTGGTGGTACATCCGGGTGCAGGCAATCCCACTGGAACGATGGTCAACGCGCTGCTGCATCGCGATCCCTCGCTGGAGTTGCTGCCACGTGCGGGCATCGTGCATCGCCTGGACAAGGACACCACCGGGGTCATGGTGGTCGCGCGCACGCTGGAAGCGCATACCTCGCTGGTCGCGCAGCTGTCCTCGCGCGAGGTTCACCGCCAGTACCTCGCCATCGTGGTTGGTGCGCTGGTGTCGGGCGGCACCGCCAACGGCGCCATCGATCGGCATCCGCGCGACCGCCTGCGCATGGCGGTGCGCGAGGACGGCAAGGATGCAGTGACTCATTTCCGCTTGCGCGAGCGCTTCCGCACCCACACCGCGCTGGAATGCAGGCTGGAAACCGGCCGCACCCACCAGATCCGAGTGCACATGGCGCACCTGAAGCATCCGATCGTCGGTGACAAGTTGTATGGCGGTTCGTTCAAGCTGCCCAAAGGCGCCAGCGACGAATTCATTGCCGGGTTGCGCGGCTTCAAGCGCCAGGCCCTGCACGCCGAAGTGCTGGAGTTCATGCATCCGATCACTGGCGATCCGGTGCGATGCAGCGCACCTATCCCGGCCGACATGCAGCACCTGCTGCGCCTGCTGCGCGAGGACGCCGCCACCCACGCG
>JBDSGA010000239.1:0-6011 GCA_039919235.1 Thermomonas sp.
TAGCCACCGCGCAGCTGCGCTTTCTCGAGATCCGGATAGAACTCGCGTTTGGTCGCTTGCGACCCGGCATCATCGACCCAGCGCATGAATGCTTGCACCGCCCGCACCGGTCGATAGCAGTCGTACATGCGCAGGCGCATTCGATGTGGACGTAGTGACGCCTGCACCTTTGCCAATGCTTCGGCAGCGGGGCGCAACAACAGGCAGCGCGGCGCATCGTAGCCTTCGACGATGCCACCAGTGAAATTGTGGGTGCCGGCGTAGCGCATCTCGAGGTCGATATCGGGTGCAAGCGTGCTGAGGTCCACCAAGCCCGCCTGCGTCTCGGTCGTGGCGGGCGATGTGGTCACTGCCGGCTTCGAAGGTGCCGCAGCGCAACCGCAGGTGGCGAGCAGCAGCGCGACGAGGATAGTGCGCAAGCTACTCACAGCCGCCGATCCGGCTAAACGCCAAGTCTTCGTAATCGGAACTGAAATCGCCATCCGGATCTATCTTGGCCATGCGCAGCTGGCGCGAATCGCCAGCGCGAGAGAAATCCAGCCATGCGTCGATATCTACTGCGATGTCATCCCAATGCACCAGGTAACGACCATCCAGCATGTTGATCTTGCCGTGCATCTTTGGCGACTTGTTCGAACGCCATTCCACGCCCTTGCCAGCCGCGCATATCCTCACGTCGCCAAACCATGGATCACGCCACGTGCCGAGCCACTCGCGCAAGCCGACTGCACTGATTCCCTGTCGCTTGCTGATATCGGGCAATGCCGCCTTGGGTTTCGATATCGTAGCTGGCGGCGCCGATCGCGCAATCTCGTCCGCGTAGCCCTGCACGCCGAGCGACTTGCCGGGTGCGGTGAACAGTTTCAGCAACACTTCGCCAAGCACCGTACGCGCATCGCCGCCGTCGCCATTGATCATGAAGACGAAGCCCGACTTGCGGTCCGGCAACAGCATCATCATCGAATACATCCCGCCCAGCGTGCCGGTGTGCGACACCGTCCATTGACCATCGACATCGGCGAGCCGGAACCCGAACGCGTAGGCGTGGTAGTGGGTGTCGTCCCAGCGCCGGCGCTGCTGCGAAATCGGCATCGGCGTGCGCGCCTTCCATAGTTCGGCACGCTGCTTTTCACCGAGCCATTCAAGCTGAGCATGTGTCGGCTGCAACCAGTTGTTGGCCCACGCCAGCATGTTGTCCAGCGAGCAACGGATACCGCCCGCAGGCGCCGACGCGATCATCGGTACTACATCGCCGTCCTCACGCATGACGACGTTGCCCGACTTTCCTAGATAGTGCGGCTGGGCGACGCTGCCTGCATCGCTGATGCGGAATTCGCCGACGCGACACGCATTCAGACCCAACGGTTGGAACAGTTCGCGACGCACGAGTTCCTCATACGATGCGCCGCCCGCAGCCGCAGCCACCTGCCCGGCAACGACGTACAACAGATTGTCGTACGCATAACCGGCGCGAAAGCCATACGCCGGCTTGATGAATTGCAGGCCAGGGACGATGTCATCGCGCGTGAAGCGATTCGGTTCCGGCCATAACATCAGGTCGCCACCGCCTTCCGGCAACCCACTGTTGTGGACCAGCAAGTCGCGCACCGTCATGTGCACGGTCACCCACGGATCATGCATGGCGAATGCCGGCAAAAACTTGACCACGGGGTCATCCCAGTCGAGCTTGCCCTGCTGCACCAAACGCGCCAGCACGCTGGCCGTCATCGCCTTGCTGTTCGATGCGATCTTGAATAGCGTCTTGCTGGTGACTGCGTCACCGGAACCGGCTGCGGTTTCGCCATACCCACGTGCGTACACGACTTTACCGTCTTCGATTACGCCAACAGCAATCCCCGGCAAATGGTAGCGCGCGATCGTCGCGCGCACGCTGGCATCGATCACGTCAGGCGTCGGACCGGCTTGCGGCTGTGCGGCATGCAACGGCGGTGCGACGATTATCGTGATCAGTGCGGCGACTGCCGCTGCAAGAAATCCGCTGCGATGCCTCATGTCTGTCTCCAATCGGTGGCCGCCTGCTCGCCGGCAATCATCTCATCGAAGGTTTGCCGGCGCCGCACCACGGCGTAGCGATCACCATCGACCAATACCTCGGCCGCGAGCGGTCGCGAGTTGTAGCTCGATGCCATGGATGCGCCATACGCACCAGCGCCGAGGATGGCGACCAGGTCGCCGGCATCGCAGCGTGGCAATTCACGGCCAACCGCGAAGGTGTCGCCGGTTTCGCAGACCGGACCAACCACGTCGTAAGTCACTTGTGGCCGCGCATCAGCCCCACCAACACGAACAATGTCGTGCCAGGCGTCATACAGGCTGGGCCGCAAGAGATCATTCATGGCTGCATCCAGCACCAGGAAACGGCGGGCGTCGCCATGTTTTTCCAGCAACACGCGACTCAGCAAGATACCGGCCTCGGCCAGCAGCCAGCGCCCCGGTTCCAGCAGGATGCGGCCCTCGAATCCTTCCAGTGCACTGCGGATTTCTGCCACGTAGGCCTCGGCACTCATCGCCTGTTCGCCTTCGCGATAGCGCACGCCCAAGCCGCCGCCGACATCAAGACTGGCGATCGCATGGCCCGCGGCATCAAGTTCGCACCAGAGCGCCGCCATACGCTGCAACGCCTGGCGGATGGGTTCGATGCTCAGGATCTGCGAACCGATATGCATGTGCAACCCATCGAGGCGCACGGCAGGCCAGCGTGCATGCCTGGCGAACCATTTGCGCGCTTCGTCGATTGAGACGCCGAATTTATTCTCGGACTTACCGGTGGAAATCTTTGCATGGGTCATCGCATCCACATCGGGATTGATCCTGACCGATGCACGCGCAATCTCCCCACGCGTTGAAGCAAGCGACTGCAAGAGATCGAGTTCGGCCCTGGACTCGACATTGAATCGGGCGACGCCGGCATCCAAGGCCAGCTCGATTTCAGCAGCCGATTTGCCCACGCCGGAAAACACGATGCGATCCGCCGGAATTCCGGCCCGCAACGCGCGTTGCAATTCACCGCCCGACACGATGTCCGCGCCGGCGCCCTGCTCACCCAGTAACCGGAGGATCGCGCCATTGCTGTTGGCTTTCACCGCATAGCAGATACCGGCATCCAAGCCTTCAAGCACTGCCTGCAAGGCAGACAGGCGGCTACGGATCGCATTCGCCGAATAGACGTAGAGCGGTGTGCCTTCATGTTGTGCGAGTGCAGCCAAGCTCACATCTTCGCAGGCATGCAATGCAACCTGCGCGTCTTGTTCCAGCATTGCGTCATCCAAAAAAGAGGGCGGCCCGCGGAACGGACCGCCCTTGGAGGAACTAAGGAAGTCAGAAGTTGTAGGTCACGACCAACTGCGAGTAGCGCGGCGACTGCCAAACCGTTCCCTGTCCGAAGTAGGGAAGCTTCGTGCCGGGCGTACTTTCGTAACGGGAATGCACGTTGACGACCGTCTGGCTGTTCAACAGGTTGTACACCGACAAGCGTACCTTCAGGTCGATGCCTTCCACGGGCAGCGCCCAGGTCACGTTGGCGCCCAGATTCGTCACCCACGGCATTCGCCCAAAAGCACCGCGTTCCGAATAGACAAGTTGCCGCGTCAAGTAGCTGGAACAGCCCGACTCGCACAACCAGCCCGATCCACCACCGCTGTACTCGCCTGGGCCAAAGCCACGATTGTCGTTGGGCCAGCGCACACCGAACGCGGTGATGGGCCCGCCGGAAACTGCAGTGAGCGTGGCACCGAAGCTCCACATTTCGTTGAGCCTGTAGCTTCCACGCAGCTTGATCTGGTGGCGATGGTCGTTGAACAGGACGCCATAGCGCTCATTCACGGCTGGATGGTCGTAGAACTGCACAAGGTTGGTGTCCGCATAGCCCGTGTCCGAGTTCACCGGGCCTTCGATGTTGCCTTCGCTCTTGGACCACAGGTAACTGGCGTTGAACGCCCAGACTCCGTCCCACGCGCGGTCCAGCTGGAACTCCACCGCCTTGTAGGTGCGCCTTGGCTTCTTGTAGCCCGAGATCGCGCCACTGCCAGTCGCCTTGTAGCCGTCCACGGCGCTATCGAACGTGATCCACTTGCCCTCGCCCTCGCACCACAGTGTATTGACCTCACCCGGGTTTATGATCGGGAAGCCTGATGCCGAGTCATTCACATAATACGATGGGCAACCTTCCAGGTGATTGATGCGCGTGTCTTCCACCGCACGATTCACCTTGCGATACGTCGCGTTTACGCCATACGACCACGCTTGGTTGATCGCCCGCTGGAAGCCCAGAATGTATTCGTCCTGATAGACCATCTTCAAGTCGCGGGCGACTTCGATGCGGAGGTCGTCGGGCGCTGGCGCATTGCCATCGGTATTGACCGGTCCGATTTGCGCGCCCAGATCCGGGAACAGATAGGGGTCGCCAGTCACCGGGTTGGTCTTCTGGGTGAAACCATTGAGCACGTAATAGGTATGTTCGTCAGTGGTTCCACCGCCGAAATAGTCAGCAAGCTTGTTGGTCAGCGGCAGGTAGTAGCGACCCGCGTTGCCGAATACCTTGGTGGTGCCGTCGCCCTTCATGTCCCAGCTAAAGCCCAGGCGCGGACCGATCATGTCGTTGAAGTCGGCCTTGGCGAAGGTCGCGCCCGAGGCGAGGATGTTGTGAAACTTGTCGGCGCGCACCCCGATGTTCAACAGCAGATTGGGAGTCACGCTCCAGTTGTCCTCGATATAGAAAGCCTGCGCCTCGGTCGAAACTGGCGACCCTGTGATTTTGCGTCGCGCATCGATGATGCGGGTGACGCCGGCGGGGATAACCGTGCCATTAAGTGAACCACCTGGCGTGGCGGCAAGCGCCTGGTAACTGACACCATCACCCGGATACACCGCCATACTATCGGAATCCATGATTTCGCGATCCATGCCAAAGCGCAGAAGGTGGTCGCCCAGCGTCCATTCGAAATCCAGACGCGTTGCTTCGCGCCTGTCATAGCGGCTGCTGATGCTGCTATTAGTTGGATGGCATCCTTCTGGGATGGTGCCCTTGGGGCCGAATGCCTGAGTGTAACTACCAGAACGCGAGACAATACTGCAAGCGGCGTCGGACGGACTGCCGCCCAGGGAACTGCGCTTATTGACGCCATACATCACCTTGGCGACGAAGTTGGCGGTCAAATGGCCGGTGTAGGTGAGTGACCAGTTGTCGCCACCGGAGCCGGAGGTGCCGATGCCGCGGAGCTTGCCAAGTGCTTCTGTATCCCAGGTATAGCCGAAGTTGCTGGTAGCTGAGCTGGCCTTGTCGGAGAAGGCCAGAAATTCCAGTAAATGATCGTCATTGATGCGCCAATCGAACTTGGCGCCCCAGAAGTCGTTATCGCTCTTGGTGATGAAGGCCTCGGTGGTATCGATATCACGCGGGTCACTTTTGCGCTTTTCGTACATCGCAAAGAAGAACAGCTTGTCTTTCACGATCGAGCCTGATGCCCAGATATTGGCCTTGTAAAACGGGCCTCCGTCACGACTGGTGCGGTCGCGCTCGTCGAGGGTGCCATCGCTGTGGAAGTGGTCCTTCTGCGACGACGCCCATGCGTACGGTTCGAACGTGGCTTCTGCACCGCCATGGAATTCATTACCGCCTGAGCGCGTCACCGCATTAATGACACCACCGGTGGTACGGCCGAATTCCGCCGAATAGCCACCCGTCTTGACTTGGAATTCCTCGTAGAACGCAAACGGGACCGACGAATATCCTTGGCGGCGATACGGATCGGTCACGTTCAGGCCGTTGATGTACACGGAATTTTCCGCTACCGATGAACCACCAAAAGTGAGGCCGCCGAAGGTAGCACCGGACGCGACTACGCCAGGGGCCAGCAGCGCCACTGCCCCCAAGCTCTGGTCCACCGGCAAGCGCTTGAGTTCGTCGCGTGTAATGTTGGTTGAGGACTCGGTGGAGCGCACGTCAACCCGGTTGATCACGCGCGAACCAACCACCTTCACCGCACCCAAGT
>JBDSGA010000240.1:0-8134 GCA_039919235.1 Thermomonas sp.
GGTGATGTTGTCGCCAAGCACCGCCAGTGGGCGCATGCCGGTCATCGTGCGTTGGCGGGCAAGCGCGCCTTCCCAGTACGGCGGGCGGCGGATATAGGTGCTCATCTCGCGCCAGTCGTACAGCGGACTGACTGCCGCGCCCTTGGCGTGGACCGCGAACATCGGGTCATAGACCTGGCGGAACTGTTCGGGCTTTACCGATGCCTTCACGACCGCGTCGATCTCTTCGTCGCTCGGCCAAAGATCCTTCAACGTCACCGGTTTTCCGTCATGGTCCAGCCCCAACACGTCCCTTTCGATATCAAAGCGAATCGTGCCGGCGATGGCATACGCGACGACCAACGGCGGCGATGCCAGGAATGCCTGTTTCGCATACGGATGGATGCGGCCATCAAAGTTGCGATTGCCGGACAACACTGCGGTTGAATACAGGTCGCGCTCGATGAGTTCCTGCTGGATCGCCGGATCCAGCGCGCCACTCATGCCGTTGCAGGTGGTGCAGGCGAATCCGACGATGCCGAAGCCAAGTGTTTCGAGTTCCGAGAGCAATCCGGCTTCCCGCAAATACAGTTCGACGGTTTTCGAGCCCGGTGCCAGCGAGGTTTTCACCCACGGTTTGCGGCTCAGTCCCTTCGCGTTTGCGTTGCGCGCCAGCAGGCCGGCGGCAATCACGTTGCGCGGATTGCTGGTATTCGTGCAGCTGGTAATGGCTGCAATAATCACCGCGCCATCCGGCATCAGCCCTTGTGCTTCCTGCTTGAGCGCGCCGTCGAGATTGGTTGCAATACCGGTGCTGGCAAGTTCGCTGGTCGATACTCGCTTATGTGGATTGGACGGGCCGGCCATGTTGCGCACCACTGACGACAGGTCGAAGTGCAGCATGCGTTCGTACTTCGCATCGGCAAGTGCATCGGCCCACAAGCCGGCCTGCTTCGCATACGTTTCGACCAGCGCGACTTGCGCGTCCTCGCGACCGGTCAGGCGCAGGTAGTCCAGGGTCATGTCGTCGATGAAGAACATCGCCGCGGTCGCGCCGTATTCCGGCGCCATGTTGGAAATGGTGGCGCGGTCGCCCAGGGTCAACGCCGCGGCACCTTCGCCACGGAACTCCAGATAAGCGCCAACGACTTTCGACGCGCGCAGGAATTCGGTCAGCGCCAGCACCACGTCAGTGGCGGTGATGCCGGGCTGCGGTTTGCCGCTGAGTTCCACGCCGATGATGTCCGGCAGGCGCATCCACGAGGCGCGCCCCAGCATCACGCTTTCCGCCTCCAGCCCGCCGACGCCAATTGCAATGACGCCGAGCGCATCGACGTGCGGCGTGTGGCTGTCGGTACCGACGCAGGTATCGGGATACGCGACGCCATCGGTCACGCCGATCACCGGGCTCATTCGTTCCAGGTTGATCTGATGCATGATCCCGTTGCCCGGTGGGATCACGTCGATGTTCTGGAACGCGAGTTTCGTCCAGTCGATGAAATCGAAACGATCCGCATTGCGCCGGTTCTCGATCGCACGGTTTTTCAGGAACGCATCTCGGTCGAAGCCGGCCGATTCAACTGCCAGTGAATGGTCCACGATCAACTGCACCGGCACCACTGGATTGACCTGCGCCGGGTCGCCGCCTTGCTCGGCGATCGCATCGCGCAGGCCTGCAAGATCGACCAGCGCAGTCTGGCCGAGGATGTCGTGGCAGACCACGCGGGCGGGAAACCATGGAAAGTCGCGGTCGCGGCGGCGTTCGATCAACTGGGTGAGGTAGGCATCCAGCATCTGGGGATCCGCGCGACGCACCAGGTTCTCGGCATGCACGCGGGCGGTGTAGGACAGCTGGTCCCAGGCGCCTGGCTGCAGCGCATCGACTGCGGCGCGTGCGTCGAAATAGTCGAGGGCAGTGCCGGGCAGGGGTTTGCGGAATCGGGCGTTCACAGTCAAGGCGGGCATGGGCGGTGGCAGGCATTGCGGTTGAACGACCATTGTCGCACCACCGCAATGGCAGCCTGCGTCAAGGCTGACGTGGAGCGCATTGCGCCATCGCAATGGACACATGTAGACCACTGCTAGTTCAATTTTGTGCGCAAGGACGCGTAGCCCCCCCGATCAGGGGGGCGATTCGCATGCCGGTCATTGGTTCACTTGGTTTGATAAGCGACCGCGGCGGGTGGTCGTGGGTGGCGCGTGCAATACGGCCAGCCTGTAACCGAGGGGATTGAACCGTATGAGCATCAAGCACGGGCTGTTGTCGCTGGCGATCCTGGCGACGATCGGAGGCGGGACAGTGTCTGCGGCCGGCGTTGCCACCCCGGCCAAACGGGCGTTGGGCCAGTTGCATGCACACCAGGGCGCCGCCCGGATATCTCCCCGCGATGGCTTCCACATGCGCGACGTGGTGGTCGATGCGGATGGTGGCGAGCATGTCCGCTTCGATCGCACCTATGCCGGCCTGCCGGTGATTGGTGGCGACGTGGTGGTGCATTCGCGCAACGGGTTCTACCGGGACATGAGCATCGGCCAATTGCGCGCGATCGACGTGTCGACCACACCGACCATTGACGGCAACGAAGCGGTCGTCGTGGCCGGCACGCGCTTCGGCAGCGTTTTCTCAGGCCGGCCCGAGCGTGTGCTGGTCGTGTATGCACGTGGCAAGCATGCTGCACAGCTCGCCTGGCGCGTGCGCCTGCACAATGCGGGCGCGGACATGACGTGCGTGGTTTCCGCCCGCGACGGCGCGATCCTGGATGCTTGGAGCAACCTGGAGACCGCCACGGCCACTGGTACCGCGCACACGCTGTATTCGGGCGACGTGGTGTTGACCACCAATTCGATCGTGCGCGGCGGCTATGAACTGCGCGACCCGTCGCGCGGCGCGAGCTTCACCCTGGATGCATCCAACAGCCGCACTTCGGGCCAGGTCTACAAGGATGCCGACAATATCTGGGGCAACTACACCAACAGCGATGCAGCCACGGTCGCGGCCGATGCCCAGTACGGGATGGCCATGACCTGGGACTTCTACTTGTCCGCGTTTGGCCGCCAGGGCATCGCCAACAACGGCAAGGGCGCCTACAGCCGCGTGCACTACGGGCGCTCCTACAGCAACGCCTACTGGAGCGACGGCTGTTTCTGCATGACCTACGGCGACGGCGATGTCAGCGTGATCGGGCCGCTGGTCTCGCTGGACATCGCCGGCCACGAGATGAGCCACGGGGTCAATGCACGCACCGCCGGCCTGATCTATTCGGGTGAATCCGGTGGCCTGAACGAGGCCAACTCGGACATCCTGGGCACGATGGTGGAGTTCTTCGCGAACAACGCCAAGGACACCCCGGACTACATGATCGGCGAGAAGATCATCAAGGCGAACGTCAACGGCAGTGCCAACCAGGCTGCGTTGCGCCGGATGTACAACCCGATGCTCGATGGCGCTTCGCCGAACTGCTGGTACAGCGGCATCGGCGACCTCGACGTGCATTACTCCTCGGGCGTGGCCAACCATTTCTTCTACCTGCTGGCGGAAGGTAGCGCCAAGAAGACCTTCAGCGGCGTCGACCACACCTCGCCAACCTGCAACGGTGCAAGCGTGACCGGGATCGGCCGCAGCAAGGCGCGACAGGTCTGGTACCGCGCGCTCACGGTGTACTTCACTTCCACCACCGACTACGCAGGTGCGCGCGTAGCCACGATTGCCGCTGCGAAGGATTTGTACGGAACCAACTCGACCCAGGCCAAGGCCGTGGCCGCCGCATGGTCGGCAGTCAGCGTCAACTGAGCCAGGTGAACCGGGCCAGCTGAACTGAGCCACGCGTCGCCACTACCACACAGGATTCTGGAAACAGCATGAGCAGTCGCAACCGCAGCACCCTCCGCCCGGCGATCGCGCCGATCACCCACGCCATCCGCAAGGCGCTGGTCGCCTCGGCGGCAATGATGGCCTTGTCGTTGCCCGGCACCGTGCTGGCTGCCAGCGATTGCCAGCCCGGTGCTGCACAGTCGCAGCACTGCGAAAGCACGCTAGTGCAGGGCACGTCATTGATGGTGCCGCTAGATGATCCTAGCCAGGTAGTGGATGGCGCGTTGCCGTCGTCGGTGAACGCGGGCTTCGCGACGCTTGCCGCCACCGCGTTCGAAACCGGCATTGTGGTGACTGACCCCTACGCGGCGGAGCTGGTGAATGCAGACGACATCGTCGTCAGCGCCTACGCGACGGGCGATGCCCAAGCCTATGGCGCGGTGGCGGGGTCCGACCACTTCAGCTATCTAACCAATACCGTGGACGGCAGCATCGAGGTCGTCGCCGGTTCTGACGACGGCAATGCACAGGCAGTGGGTGCCTATGCGTACGCAGGCGATTCTGCTTCGCTTTGGAACTACGGCGCGATATCGGCAGTCGCCAACAGTGCTGCAGGAGACGCGCAGGCGTACGCCGCTTTCGCCAATGGCACAGCTTCGGGCATTGGCTTGCTGATCAATGGCGGTGAGCTGGACGCGCATGCCAGCGTAGGCGATGGCGGTGAAGCGCGGAGCACGGGTGCTTATGCGAGCGGCACCGTGGCCACGATCTTCAACGATGGCAGCATCGACGTATCGGCATCTGCCGGCGACGGTGGCAGCGCGGTGGCGCGTGGCGCCCGCTCCTATGGCATGTACGCGGCCGTCTCCAACGATGGCGACGTGGTCGTGGACGCCACCGTGGTCAGCGGCAGTGCCAACGCAACCGGCATTGACGCGTTCGGCATCTACGGCGCGTCCGCTTACAACGCCGGCGACATCCACGCCGCCGCCAGCGCGGGCAACGGCACTGCGTATGCGATCGGTTCCAGCGCGATCGGAAATACTTTCGGTGCGTACACGACCAACACGGGCACGATCCAGGCAGAAGCCAACGCCGATAGCGCCCGCGCAGTCGGTGCACTCAACGTGGCGGCGTACGTGGGCAACGCTATCACCACAAATGAGGGGAGTATTGCGGCCAGCGCGACCGGCGACCTCGCGCAGTACGGCGAATTCGAAGCGATCGCGTTCGGCGTCTACAACTTTGCGTTCGTCTACGATTCACTGATCTACAACAATGGCTCGATCCAAGCGCATGCGACAGCGCTCGCCGACATCAGCGGAACCTATGGCTTCCTGACCGCCAAGGCAATCGGTGCGGATGCGATCAGTCTGTACGGGTACGGCGATGTGATGATCGCCAACGCCGGCGATATCACTGCGGTGGCGATGACCAGTCAGGGCTATGCCTCCGCTTGGGGAGCGGTCGCGCAGACGGCTGGTCTGTACGGCGGCACGGCGGTGATCGACAACGAGGGCACGATCTCCGCCCATGCCTATTCAGACATCGGTGTCGCCACCGCCATTGGCGCCTATGCGATCAACCAGGTTGGTGACATCACGGCGGTGAACCATGGCGACATCAGCGCCAGCGCCCGCGCAGAACGCGGCATCGTCGATGTGTCGGTCGATTATGCGTATGCCACCGGCCTGAAGGTCACCAGTTATTACGGCACGGTTGGTATCGACAATTACGGCAGCATCTCGGCCATTGCTTCGGCCGAAGGCGCCATTACCGGCGCCCGTGGCATCCAGGCCAGCGGTGCGCAGGTCTCGATCACCAATGCAGCGGGCGCAAGCATCAGCGCCATCGGCGAGGTCGACCTGTTCGGCGGCGGCTTCGCGACCGGCATCGAGGCCAGCGGCGTCTACGCAATCGATATCATCAACGACGGCGACATCGACGTGTACGGGCATGCGCACGCATTTTCTGAAGGTGATCACGGGTTTTACGGCGCAGCCAGAGCGACTGGCATTTATGCCGCGGCTGGCTTCCAGGGTAATGTTTCGGTGGTCAACAACGGCGACATCTCCGCCACTGCCATTGCTGAAGACAGCGTCAGCTGGGCGCAGGGCGGTGCCGGGGCGACCGGTATCAATGCATATGCGAAATACGATGCCACCATCGTCAACAACGGCGACATCGCCGCCAGCGCGCAGGCCGAGTTCGGTATCGTCGGCGCGTACGGTGTGATCGGCCACGGCAACTATTCCACCAGCGTGGTCAATGCGGCCGGCGCCAGCATCCTGGCAGAGGCCTCGACGGGAAGCCTGGCGGGCGACAACTACGGTGGCCGCGCGGTGTCGTTCGGCACCCACGTGTTCGGCAATGGGATGGATCATGGCGTGGTTTACAACGCCGGCAGCATCGCGGCCCATGCCACCGCGACTGCGCAATCGGCCAACCCGAGTCCGACCATCGCCTCGTCCTGGGGCGCTGACGTCGGCGCCTATTCCAATGTCGTGTCCGGAACGATCATCAACCTGGGTGACATCGCATCCACCGCCAGCGCTGATTTCGGTTACGCCACCGCCTATGGCAGCTACGTCCTGGCCGCGACTTCGGCTGCCACCTCCAACGCCGGCACGATCTTTGCCAGCGCGGATGCGACCGAAGGCAATGCTTGGGCAGTCGGTGCCTTCGGGAGCGCGGTGGAGCAGCGGTACTACGTCCCTTGCGAAATCGTCGACGGCCCGTATGGTCCCTACAGCCTCTGCGACTACGCCAACGCCTACTCGATCGTCACTGGTGGCGATGGGAAGCTGGAAAACACCGGCGTCATCGCGTCCGTCGCGCGCGCAACGGGTGGCGTCGGCCGCAGTTATGGCGCGGTCGCGATTGGCGGGTTCTCGGCCAGTATCGCCAATGCCGGCCAGATCAGTGCGCTCGCCGAAGCCGACGACGCGCTGGCGGTGGGCGCCCTGGTCAATGCGTTCTACGGCCCGGTTATGGTCGAAAACAGCGGCGTCATCAGTGCGGTCGCCCGCGGGGACATCGCCGACGCCAAGGGCGTGCATGCGATCGGGCTCTCCGGAACCCAGGTGGACAACACCGGCATGATCCTGGCCAGCGCCTACGGGGACGACGCCACCGCCATCGCCGTCGAAATGGATTCAACCGGTGACAACGTGCTGACCAATTCCGGGACGATTGCGGCGTTTGGCGACGGCGCGCGCATCGCCATCGATGCCAGCGTTGGCGGCAGTGCATGGCTGTCCAATAGCGGCACGCTGATCGGTGCGATCCAGACCGGCGACGGCGACGACACCTTGGACAACGCCGCGGGCGGGACTTGGCTGATGCTCGGAAGCTCCGATTTCGGTGCTGGCGACGACCACATCACCAACCATGGCCTGTTCGCCATGGTTGGTGCCAGCTTGGCACTGGGCGGTTACGTGGATGGCAACGGCTTCGACAACTTCGGCACGCTGGCGATCAGCGGCGCCGGCAACCTGATCGACATGGGCGGCGCATTCGCCGCGAACAACAACGGCACGATCACCTTCATCGACGGCGCGGCCAACGACGTACTCGCGATCAGCGGTGACTTCGGCGGCAGTGGCACCCTGAATTTCGATGCCGACTTCGGCCATCAACTCGGCGACCAGTTGCAGGTCACGGGCAACATCGACGCATCGACCATGCAGACCATCAATGCCAATGTATTCGGCGTTCCGACGCAAGCGCAGGTGAGCATCCCGTTAGTCACCGCCAGCGGTTCTCTGGGCGGGCATTTCACCCTCGGCAATGTGCAATCTGCCGGCGTCGATTTCCTTTCGCTGGCGTTCGGCCTGTCACAGTCCGCGCATGCGGTTTCGCTGGAGCTTGGCGTCACCGGCCTGGACGATGCGGGCACGCTGGCGTCCTCGATCACGTCGGGCGCATCAAATCTGCTCAACAGCCAGGTCGGCACGTTCCGCCAGCGTCTGGGCGTCAACCCGTATGGCGACGCCGGCAAGGTGATGAGCGCGTTCGTCCGCATGTATACCGACGAGGGCGACGTCACCCCGCAACATGCGGCGGCCAACTTCGGCCAAGGCGGCAACTTCGATTACAACCAGTCGAGCTGGGGCCGGGAGTTGGGCATCAATGCCAACCTGACCACCAACTTGCATGCGGGCCTGGTGTTGGGAACCGCCGATAGCCGCCAGCGCTTGATCCATGGCGGCGGCGAGAACCGGATGGACGGCATGACCTGGGGCGCCTATGCCACCTGGTACGTCCCGCACGGCTTCTACGTGGACTTGAGCGGACGCTGGATGGCGGCGGACGTGCGCTCGATGTCGGCGGCCGGGGTGCGCA
>JBDSGA010000241.1:0-7086 GCA_039919235.1 Thermomonas sp.
AGGCGCAATTCGTCATCCAGTACATTCAGATTGACCCGGCCGCCATGCATTAGTTTGCCGAATAGCAGTTCGTCAGCCAGCGGACGCTTGATCTTGTCCTGGATCAGCCGTGCCATTGGGCGCGCGCCCATCAGCGGATCGAAGCCGTGCTTGGCCAACCAGTCGCGTGCTTCCGGCGTGGCTGACAAGCTCACCTGCTTCTCGTGCAGCAGGACTTCGAGCTCGATCAGGAACTTGTCCACCACGCGCAGGATGTGCTCGAAGCCAAGTGCCTGGAATTGCACCACGGCATCCAGCCGGTTGCGGAATTCCGGGGTAAAGCTGCGGCGGATGGCTTCCATCGAATCGCTGCTGTGATCCTGCTTGGTAAAACCAATCGTGCGGCGCGCGGCCTGTGTGGCGCCGGCGTTCGTGGTCATGACCAGCACCACATTGCGGAAATTCGCCTCACGACCGTTGGTATCGGTGAGCGCTCCACGATCCATGACTTGCAACAGGATATTGAAGATATCCGGGTGCGCCTTTTCGATCTCGTCCAGCAGCAATACGCAATGTGGCGTCTTGACGATTTTCTCAGTCAACAGGCCGCCTTGGTCGAAGCCAACATAGCCCGGCGGCGCGCCAATCAGGCGGCTCACCGAATGCGATTCCATGTACTCGGACATGTCGAACCGGACCAGCTCGATGCCGAGCTGCATCGCCAGTTGCTTGGTGACTTCGGTCTTGCCAACGCCCGTAGGCCCGGCGAACAGGAAATTACCGATCGGCTTGTCCGGATTGCCCAGCCCCGAACGCGCCAGCTTGATAGCTGAGGTCAAATTACCAATCGCTTCATCCTGGCCGAAGATCACCATCTTCAGGTTGCGCTCCAAGTGTTGGAGCACATCCTTGTCGGACGAACTCACCTGCTTGGCCGGGATCCGCGCCATCTTGGCGACGATCGTTTCGATTTCCTCTACGTCGATCAGGCTCTTGCGCAATTCCACCGGCATCAGGCGTTGGCGCGCTCCGGCCTCGTCGATCACGTCGATCGCTTTATCCGGAAGCAGCCGGTCGCCGATGTGCTTGACCGACAAATCCACCGCCGCCTTGAGCGCGTCGTCGGCATAGCTCACGCCGTGATGCAGCTCGTAACGTGGCTTCAGGCCCTTCAGGATCTCGATGGTCTCGCCAACGGTTGGCTCGACAATATCGATTTTCTGAAACCGGCGTGCCAGCGCCCGATCCTTTTCGAAGATCCCGCGATATTCCTGGAACGTGGTGGACCCGATGCAGCGCAAGTCGCCGTTCGCCAGTACCGGCTTGATCAAGTTGGATGCATCCATGGTGCCGCCTGAAGCAGACCCGGCACCAATGATGGTGTGGATCTCGTCGATGAACAGGATCGCATTGGGTAGCTTCTTGAGCGCCGCCAACACGCCCTTGAGGCGCTTCTCGAAATCACCGCGATACTTGGTCCCAGCGACCAACGCGCCGAGGTCGAGTGAATAGATCACTGCCTCGCTCAGCACCTCGGGCACGTCACCATCGACGATGCGCTTGGCCAGCCCTTCGGCCAACGCGGTCTTGCCGACGCCCGCCTCGCCCACGTACAGCGGATTGTTCTTGCGCCGACGGCACAATATTTGAATGGTGCGTTCGACTTCCTCGGCGCGACCGACCAACGGATCGATCTTGCCTGCAGCGGCGAGTTCATTGAGGTTACTGGCGAACTCGGACAACGGATCGCCCTTCTGCTCTCCCTCAGTGCCCTCACCTTGCGGCGCATCGCTGGCGGCTGGCTTGGCCTCACCCTCGCCATCGTGATGGGCGATGCCGTGCGAGATGTAATTGACGACGTCCAGCCGATGCACGTCCTGCTTGTTGAGGAAGTACGTGGCGTGCGAATCCTTTTCGCCGAAAATCGCGACCAGCACGTTGGCCCCGGTGACTTCCTTGTTGCCGGAAGACTGCACGTGATACACCGCGCGCTGGAGCACGCGCTGGAACCCCAGCGTGGGCTGGGTATCGCGCCCATCGTCCTCGGCCAATTGGTTGACCGATGCTTCGATCGCTTCTTCCAGTTCGTGGCGCAGGTGCGGGAAGTCGGCGCCAACCGCCTTGAGCACGGCTTCTGCAGAGGCGTTGTCGAGCAGCGCCAATAGCAGATGTTCGACCGTCATGAATTCGTGGCGCGCGTCACGAGCGCGCTTGTAGCACTGGCCGATGGTGTGCTCGAGATCCTTGCTGAACATGGGGGTAGAACCCTCCGTATGCGACTTCCTGATATGTGGGGTTTTGCCGCGCCCCGCACAAGTCCTTCTACGCCTTCTCCATCGTGCACAACAGGGGATGCTGGTTCATCCGCGCATATTCATTCACTTGAGCCACCTTGGATTCGGCGATCTCGCGTGTGAAGACACCGCAAACGCCGCGGCCACGGGTATGCACATGCAACATCACCTGCGTCGCGCGTTCCAGGTCCAGCGCGAAAAAGCGGGTAATCACCTCGATCACGAAGTCCATCGGCGTGTAATCGTCGTTCAGCAGCATCACCGAGTACAGCGGCGGGCGCGCCGTCTCGGGCCGGCTGGGCGCGACCACGACGCCGTGTTCGTGTTGGTGCTCGGGGTTGTCTGGGTGTTGTGGCATGGGCCGATTATAAGGAGGGTTGATACGGAGGGCGGTATGCATGGACGTCGTCCATGGCAACAGACAGAATGTGGGCATGCGTATCGATACCCAAGCCCGCATGGGCGCAATGGCATGACCTATCGCGAAGGACGTTTTTGGCAACCGGATGTCACCGTGGCGACGATTGTCGTGCGCGACGGCCGCTTGCTGTGCGTGGAGGAGCGCGCCAACAACCAGTTGGTGATCAACCAGCCTGCCGGTCATCTGGAACCCGACGAGAGCTTGGTGGAAGCCGCCATCCGCGAAACCCGCGAGGAAACCGGCTGGATCGTGCGCCCGACCCATTTCGTCGGCGCCTATCAATGGAAGGCGCCCACGCGTCCCGAAGAAAACGATGGACGGCATTACCTGCGCTTCGCCTTCGCCGCCGACGTGGTGGAAGAAATCCCCGGATTCCAGCTCGATGAAGGCATCGTCCGCGCCCTGTGGCTGACACCAGAAGAATTGCAGGCGCAGGCTCCGCGCCACCGCAGCCCGCTGGTCTGGCGCACGGTTGCAGACTACCTCGGCGGCACCCGTCATCCGATGTCTTTGGTGAGCCAGTTGGCATGAGTGCGGATCGCGTCGTGATTGGAATCTCGGGTGGCGTGGATTCTTCGGTCGCTGCCCTGCTGTTGCGTGACCAAGGCTTGGACGTCACTGGCCTGTTCATGCAGAACTGGGCAGAGGACGCTGCGCAGGACAGCGCGAGTGCCGCTGAAGGCAGGACGCCGAAAGCGGCCGGAACTGGCGACTGCCGCGCCGAGGACGACCGCCGTGATGCAGTAGCGGTCTGCGGCACGCTGGGCCTGCCGATCCGGTTCCGGGATTTCTCGCGCGAATACTGGGACGGCGTGTTCACCCATTTCCTGGCCGAATACGCGGCCGGACGAACGCCAAACCCGGACGTGCTGTGCAACCGCGAGATCAAGTTCAAGCATTTCCTCGATGCCGCGCACGAGCTTGGCGCTGACACCATTGCCACTGGTCATTACGCCCGCGTGGACTGCGTGGATGGACGCTATCGCCTGCTGCGTGCACGCGATACCGGCAAAGACCAGAGCTATTTCCTGCATCAACTCGTACAGCCACAACTGGCAGCTACCCGCTTTCCGCTGGGCGAGTTGCAGAAGTACGAGGTGCGGGGCATGGCCTTGGCGGCAAGCCTGCCCACCGCAGCCAAGAAAGATTCCACCGGCATTTGTTTCATCGGCGAACGCGATTTCCGCGAGTTCCTGTCGCACTACCTGCCGGCGAAGCCCGGCGAGATCCGCGATCCTCACGGCGTCCGCGTTGGCGAACATCCGGGGGTGTTCTTTTTTACCTTGGGCCAGCGCGAGGGCCTGAAAATCGGTGGCGTGCGCGGCCGTGATCCCGCGCCTTGGTACGTCGTGGGCAAGGATATCGAGCACAACATCCTCTACGTCGACCAAGGGCATGACAGTCCTTGGCTGCAATCCCAATCGTTGCGCAGTGAGGTAGCGCACTGGATCGCCGGCGCGCCGCCTGCGACGCAATTCACCTGCACTGCGCAGACGCGATATCGACAGGCGGATCAACCTTGCGAGGTGCGCGTGCTCGATGACGGCAGCTTGCAGGTACAGTTCGCATCCCCGCAGCGCGCGGTCACGCCCGGCCAATCACTGGTGTTGTACGACGTAGAAGAGTGCCTTGGAGGCGCAGTGATCCTGTCCACTGATGCACCGGTCGCAGGTTGCGATCACGCAAGGAGCCGCGCGGCATGAGTCATCAAGCATGAACCAATCGATCGACGATCGCGTCCTCGCATTGGCTGGCGTGTTGCAGGCATTGGCACAGGTGCGCCGGATTGCCGACACCGGTCAGTCCGAAGCGGCTCCGGTCGAAGTCGCACTCGGCAGCGTATTGCGCCTGGATGCCGACACCACCGAAGCGGTCTATGGCGATGCGCAGGGCCTGCGCCAAGGGCTGCGCCTGCTGCGCGATCACTTGGCCAACAATCCGCGCGATCAAGCATTGGGCAAACTGTCGCTGGCGGTGTTGCAGCTGGAACGCCGCTTCAGCCGCGATGATGCGATGGCGGCGAAGGTCGGGGCAGGTATTGCCAGTGCCGCCGAGATTGCAGGTCCGCTTGGTAGCAACCATCCCGACGTGATCAATCAACTCGCCGAACTTTATGCAGTCACCATCAGCCAGCTGAGTCCGCGGATCATGGTCCAGGGCAACCCGCATTACCTGGGCCAAGCGGGCGTGGTCGCGGAGATCCGCGCCCTGCTGCTAGCGGCGTTGCGTTCGGCAGTGTTGTGGCGCCATTCTGGCGGAAGCCTGTGGGATTTCGTGTTCCGTCGCCGCGATATGGCCGCGGCGATTGACGCGCGACTGGGCTGAAACCAGTCGCCAGCGTACGGAATGGCCCCGTTTGCGGCATAATTGCAGGGCTGACTGGCGTGTTTTTCCGCCCCTTCCACCTGAATTGGAGACCTCCCCCAATGGCTGATTCGTTCGCGACCCGCGCCCACCTCGACGTCAACGGCAAATCCTACGCCTATGCCAGCCTGACCAAGCTGGGCGAACAATATGACCTGACGTCGCTTCCCTACTCCATGAAGATCCTCCTTGAGAATCTTTTGCGTCATGAGGACGGTGTCAGCGTGTTGCCAGCGCACATCCAGGCCGTGGCGCAGTGGAATGCCAACGCCGAATCGAGCAGCGAAATCGCCTTCATGCCCGCGCGCGTGCTGCTGCAGGATTTCACCGGCGTGCCGTGCGTGGTCGACTTGGCCGCGATGCGCGATGCCGTGGTCAAGCTGGGTGGCAAGGCCGACCAGATCAATCCGCAGATTCCCTCGGAGCTGGTCATCGACCACTCCGTGCAGGTGGATGCGTATGGCCGCCCGGAAGCGCTGGACCTGAACTCCAAGATCGAGTTCGAGCGCAACAAAGAGCGTTACAGCTTCCTGCGCTGGGGCCAAAAAGCGTTGCAGGATTTCAAGGTGGTGCCGCCAAGCACCGGCATCGTCCATCAGGTCAACCTAGAGCACCTGGCGCGCGTCGTGATGGAGCGTGAGGTGGATGGTCAATTGATGGCATTCCCGGACACGGTGTTCGGTACCGACAGCCACACCACCATGATCAATGGCCTAGGCGTACTCGGTTGGGGCGTGGGCGGGATCGAAGCGGAAGCCGCGATGCTCGGACAGCCTTCGTCAATGCTGATTCCGCAGGTGGTCGGCTTCAGGCTGACCGGCAAGTTGCCGGAAGGCGCCACCGGTACCGACCTCGTGCTGACCGTGACCCAAATGCTGCGCAAGTTTGGCGTGGTCGGCAAATTTGTCGAATTCTTCGGCGATGGCCTGCAGCACCTCTCGCTCGCTGACCGCGCGACGATTGCCAACATGGCGCCGGAATACGGCGCGACCTGCGGCATCTTCCCGATTGATGCGGTGGCGGTGGATTACCTGCGCCTGTCTGGCCGCAGCGAGGCCCAGATCGCATTGGTCGAAGCCTATGCCAAGGCGCAGGGCATGTGGCACGACGCCAATTCCCCGCACGCGACTTACTCCGCCACCCTGGAGCTGGACATGGGCAGCGTGCTGCCGTCGCTGGCGGGTCCGAAGCGCCCTCAAGACCGCGTGTTGCTGAGCGACATGAAGACCAACTTCCACGACAACGTTGGCGCAATGACGACTGCGCGTACATCGAAGACGGGTTGCGCCGTGCAGGAGCTCAAGGACGAAGGCGGCGCGCAGCAACAGGCCGATCATCTAGCGGCCAAGCCAATCTCCAAGATCTGCATAGACGACAAGGACGTGCATATAAGCGACGGCTCCGTGGTCATTGCCGCTATCACCTCATGCACCAACACATCCAATCCGGCGGTGATGCTGGCGGCTGGCTTGGTGGCGCGCAATGCATTGGCCAAAGGCCTGAAATCCAAGCCGTGGGTCAAGACCTCGCTGGCGCCGGGTTCGTTGGTGGTCACCGATTACCTGAAGAAAGCTGGCCTGCTCGACGATCTGGAAAAGCTCGGCTTCTATCTGGTCGGGTATGGCTGCACGACCTGCATCGGCAATTCCGGTCCACTGCTCGCCTCTGTGTCGCAGGGCATCACCCAGAATGATCTCGCCGTCGCCGCCGTGCTGTCGGGCAATCGCAACTTCGAAGGTCGGGTGCATGCCGAGGTCAAGATGAACTATCTCGCTTCGCCGCCACTCGTGGTGGCTTATGCGTTGGCCGGCACCATTGATATCGACCTCACATCCGAGCCGATTGGCCAGGATGGCGACGGCAACGATGTGTACCTGCGCGACATCTGGCCGACAACCCGCGAAGTCGGCGACCTCATCGCGCAAAGCGTCACCCCGGAAATGTTCATTCGCAACTATGCGGACGTGTTCAAGGGCGATACCCGCTGGAACCACGTGCAGTCCCCGGATGGCGAGAGCTATGCGTGGA
>JBDSGA010000242.1:0-5563 GCA_039919235.1 Thermomonas sp.
TGCCGCGACATCAATTTTGATCCGTTGGTCTTGCCCACGGGCGTGGAAGGCTCTGGCGATCCGGTGCTTGCAGCGCGCTCCGCGGTGTATTCGGTGTCGTTCAATCGCCGCGAACATGACATCGCCAGCGGCAAGGCCGCTGCGGCCACTGGACATGCACCGGCAAAGGTGGGTGCGCAATGAGCCAGTCCGCACATTTCAACCTGACCACACGCGTGCTGCATTGGTCGATGGCGCTGATGATCCTGGCGATGTTGTTCGTCGGCATCGGCATGGTTGCCTCGGTCAGCGTGCGGCCCACGCTGGTCAGCCTGCATCGCCCTCTCGGCATCGCGATCCTGCTACTCGTGATCGTTCGGGTGTGGAATCGTTTGCGCCATCGCCCACCGCCGCTGCCTGCTGACCTGCCAGCCATCCAGGTGTTCGCCGCGAAGGCGTCGCACTGGTTGCTGTACGTACTGATGTTCGCGATGCCGCTGATCGGCTGGTCGATGCTATCGGCCGGTGGTTATCCGGTAACGATGTTCAAGGGCTTTGACCTGCCGCCCATCGCGCCGCACGATCCGACCGTCTATGCATTCTTGCGAGGCGCGCATACATGGTTGGCGCTGCTGTTGTTCGCGACTGTGCTGCTGCATTTGTCTGCTGCGCTATTCCACGCGTGGGTGCGCCGGGATGGTGTATTCCAGAGCATGGCGTGTGGTCCGAAACCCGTGCCTGAGCCAGCGATGGCAACCAGCAATGCGAGCAATCGTGAAACAGCTGAGCGATCGAACGGTTGAAGCCCGTTAGGACAACTGTTTAGGCTGGTAGCGCCGCCAAACGGAATCCGTCTGCGTCGACCCGCAACACCGAACCTTGGTGATACCAGTCGCCAAGCACGATCCGCGTGCGTTCGTCGGCTTCCTCATGAATCGCCGGGCGATGCGTGTGGCCGTGGATCATGCGGTGGACGCCGTAGCGCGCAAATGTCGTGGCCACGGTCATGGGGCGGACATCAGTAATCGTTTCCGACGTGCCCGCTTGCTGCAGTTCGCCATAGCGCGCCTTGCTTGCCGCGCGCGCCTGTCCTGCGAATGCCAACCGCGCGCCCAGCGGTTGCGCCAGGAATTGCGCCTGCCAGCGCGGGTCGCGGGTCTGCGCGCGGAATTGTTGATAGGCCACATCGTCGGTGCACAGCAGATCGCCATGGCCGATCATTGTCGGGATGCCGTGCAGCATGACCACGGCGGGGTCGGGCAGGATCGTCATCCCGGCGCGACGTGCGTAGGTTTCGCCGAGCAGGAAATCGCGGTTGCCGCGAATGAAATACACGGGCACGCCGCGATCCGATAGGGCTTTCAATCGCGATGCGACGAACGCGCCGGTGTCGGATGGATCGTCGTCGCCGACCCAGGCCTCGAACAAGTCGCCCAGGATGAAGAGTGCCCGCGCATCGCGTGCCTCGCGCGCGAGGAATTCGCCGAACAGTTCGGTGATCTCGGGACGCTCGGCATCCAGGTGCAGGTCGGCGATGAACAGCGTGGTCATGGTGCATTGTAGATATAGCCGCGCTGCGGATGCGTCGAGGGCAGCGGGCACGCTGCTCTGCGGCTCGAAATGCCGCTGACGCAGCATGCCCGCTACCCCCGACGCAAAGTGCCCGGTGCCCTCATCGCAACGGCAATAAAGGCCGCAGGCTAAAATGGCAACACTCCGATTGATCAAGTGCCCATGACCGTTCGCACCCGTTTCGCCCCCAGCCCCACCGGCTACCTGCACATCGGTGGTGCGCGCACCGCGCTGTATTGCTGGCTGCAGTCGCGCCGCAATGGCGGCAAGTTCATCCTGCGCATCGAGGACACCGACCGCGAGCGCAGCACCCAGGCCGCAATTGACGCGATCCTGCAGGCTATGGAGTGGCTGGGCCTGGATTACGACGAAGGACCGATCTACCAGACCCATCGCCTCGAGCGGTACAAAGAAATGGCCGAGCAACTCGTCGCCTCTGGTCACGCTTATTACGCCTACGAGAGCAAGGCCGAGCTCGAAGCGATGCGTGAGACGGCGATGGCTGCCGGCGGCAAGCCGCGCTACAACGGCGCCTATCGGACCCAGAATGCCGAGTGGCGCGATGACCCGAATCGGGTGATCCGCTTCCGCAATCCGGACGATGGCGTGGTCGCGTGGGATGACAAGGTCAAGGGCCGCATCGAGATCGCCAACAGCGAACTGGACGACTTGGTGATTTTCCGTCCGGACGGCTACGCGACGTACAACTTCGCGGTGGTGGTGGACGACATCGACATGGCGATCAGCGATGTCGTGCGTGGCGATGACCACGTCAACAACACGCCGCGGCAGATCAATATTTATCGCGCGCTGGGCGCTGAAGTGCCGGCGTTCTCCCACCTGCCGATGATCCTCGACGAGCAGGGCGCCAAGTTGTCCAAGCGCACCGGCGCCGCCGACGTGATGCAGTATCGCGATGCCGGCTATTTGCCGCATGCGTTGCTCAATTATTTGGTGCGGCTGGGTTGGTCACACGGCGACCAGGAGTTGTTCTCGATTGCCGACATGCAGACGCTGTTCGACCTCGCCGACGTCAACGCGAAGGCGGCGCGGCTGGACATGGCCAAGCTCGGCTGGCTCAACCAGCAATACCTGAAGAGCGATGCGCCTGAAGACGTGGCGAAGCACCTCGAATGGCATTTGCATGAGGCGGGCTATGACTTTGCCACTGGCCCCGCACCCGCTGACATCGTCATCGCCTTGCGTGACCGCGTGCAGACGCTGAAGGACATGGCCGAACGCGCCGCGGTCTGGTTTGGTCCGCTCACGCATTACGACGACAAGGCCGTGGCCAAGCACCTGACTACCGCGGCGCGCGCGCCATTGACTGACATGCATGCGCGACTTTCCGCATTGGCTGCGTGGACGGTCGAAGGTATCGAAGTGGCGTTCCACGCTGCGGTCGAAGCGTCAGGACTGGGCATGGGCAAAGTCGCGCAGCCGCTGCGAGTTGCGATTACCGGCACTCAGGTCAGCCCGGATATCTCCCACACCATTTTTCTGGCCGGCAAGCCTGAAGCATTGGCGCGGATCGACGCGGCCCTTGCAAAAATACCGGCGGATGCCTAGATCAAGGTCATGGCCACTTCAAAATCAACGTCGACGACGCACGCCTGCACCGACCCCAAACATCACGTGCACGATGCTGCCGATTTCGTGCGGGCAGTCGAGCACGCATGCCACGAACGCGGCCTGCGGCTAACCGCGATCCGCGCGCGGGTGCTGGGCCTGGTAGCCGCAGCCGGCAAGCCGATCAAGGCCTACGACCTGCTGGAACTTGTGCGCGAAGGCGAGGGTGCCGGCGCTGCTGCGCCGCCTACGGTGTACCGCGCGCTGGATTTCCTGCTGGCCAATGGCTTCATCCACAAGCTCGAATCGGTGAATTCATTCGTGGCTTGCCACCATCCGAATACCGATCAGCATTCGGTGCCATTCCTGATCTGCAACCGCTGTCATTCGGCGGTCGAACTCGAAGATATAGACGTGGTCGATGCACTGGATGCGCGCGCCCGAGCGTTGGGTTTCGTGCCCCAAGCGCAAACGTTGGAAGTGCATGGCCTGTGCGCCAAGTGCGCGTCGGTAGCCTGAGTACAAATCCCGGTTGAACCCTGCCATCAGTCATGTTGACGCGTCGGGGTACTGGAATGTTATGTTATAACTTCCTAATTGCTAAACGATCATCACATGCGCAAATCACTATTGACGCTTGCCCTGTTGTCGGTGATGAGTGCCCCGGCGTTGGCTGCGCCGCAACAAAGCGATCATGACCGAATCGCCACGCTGGAAGCACAGTTGCGTGCCCTGCAGGCCGAGATCCAGGCAATGAAAACCGCCACTCCCGCACCGGTCGCGGCCACAGCGACGCCCAATGCTACCGAGGATATCGACGCGCTGGCCGCCGATGCGCCGGACAGTGCGACCGCTGTCGCGGACGGCAACATGGGCGTCGCCGCATCCAATACGGGCAGCGGCAGTGGCAGCAGCGGCGGTAGCAATCCAAATGCGTTCAATCCGGCGATCAGCATCATCCTCAATGGCAGCTACTCGCACCATTCGCTGGATCGAGACAGCTACACGCGCGCTGGATTCCCGTTGGTCGGCGAAGCCGGCCCTGGATCCAATGGCTTCTCCTTGGGCGAGAGCGAACTGGCCTTCGCCACCAACATCGATGACAAGTTTTATGGCCAAGTGACGCTGGCAATCGGGAGCGACGACGGCCAGGACCATCTCGGCGTCGAGGAGGCCTTCATCGACACCACCTCGCTGCCCGGCGGTCTGAGCGTGCGCGCAGGGCGGTTCTTCTCAAACCTGGGTTACCTCAATAGCCACCACACCCACACCGACAACTTCTTCGACAGGCCGCTCGCTTACCAGGCGTTCCTTGGCGGCCAATACGACGACGACGGCGTGCAGCTGCGCTGGCTCGCCCCGACGTCGATGTTCGTGGAGGTCGGTGGTGAAATTTTCCGTGGCCAGAGTTTCCCTAGCGCTGGTTCCCAGCACGGCGGCCTAGGTACACGCACGCTGTTCGCGCATACCGGGGGCAATGTCGGCAAAGACAGCGAGTGGCTGGCAGGGGTGTCAACGCTCAGGACCAAGGCCGCCGGCGCCGAGGATGGTTTCAGCGGCGACGTCAGGCTCTATGTGGCCGATGGCACCTGGAAATGGGCCCCTCAGGGCAATTTCAAGGATGGCGGTATCACCCTTCGCGGCGAATACATGCTGGAAAATCGCGATGGCATCTACATCGACCCGGCCGATCCACTGGGCAGTGCGCTGTGGTCGGGACAACGATGCGGCGGCTATCTGGAGAGTGTGTACCGCCTCAACCGAACATGGGACGTCGGCTATCGCTACGACCGCCTGTGGAGCGATAGCGACCTGCCGCTTGCAACCGGGTTCGATCCGTACCGGCACAGTGCCGAGCTGACCTGGCGCAATAGCGAGTTCAGCCTGTTCCGCCTGCAGATCGGGCGCGATCGCCCGAATGCGGCCGCCAGCGACAACGTCGTCACCCTGCAATACCAGACCAGCCTCGGCGCCCACGGCGCGCACAAGTTCTAAGGAACCCACATGAAGATCATCGCGATTCCGCTTTTGTTGCTCGCCTCGATGGCCGCGGCGACCCCGGCGCAGGCCAAGTTGAAGGTGTTTGCCTGTGAGCCCGAATGGGGTTCGCTGGTGCAGGAGCTGGCCGGCGACAAGGTCGACGTGGACGTGGCGACCTCGGCGTTGCAGGACGTGCACATGATCGAAGCCAAGCCCAGTTTGATCGCCAAGGTGCGCAGCGCAGATCTGGCCGTGTGCACCGGTTCTGAACTTGAGGTGGGCTGGCTGCCGCAGTTGCTCCGCCAATCGGGTAATACCAAAATCGCGTCCGGTGCAGGTTCGTTCATGGCTTCGGCGCAGGTCAAGACCCTGGAGAAGCCGACTTCGCTGGATCGCGCCAATGGCGACATCCATCCGGACGGCAATCCGCACGTACAACTCGATCCGCGTCGGGTATTGATCA
>JBDSGA010000243.1:0-2666 GCA_039919235.1 Thermomonas sp.
GGCACATCACGCCGAGCGCGGCGCGTGGATTGAAGTGATCGATCAGCAGCTGCATGTAGGCATCAAGCTCACCATCGCGCTCGAGCTCGTGCAGGAAGCGCTTGATCGGCATATTGGTAATGGTGAATAACTGATTGAAGGCGATGCCGAAATCGTCATGCAGACGCTTGCGGTAGACCTCTTCCAGCGCTGCCTGTGATGGCGGTAGCACCGCGCCGGTCGGGTTGTAGACCAAGTCCAGCTCAAGTCCACTGCCCGGCGTGCCAAAACCAAGCGCATTGAGTTGTTGCAGTGCGCGAATACTCCCGCCAAACACGCCCTTGCCGCGTTGTTTGTTTACGTTTTCAGGTGTGTAACAGGGTAGCGAGGCCACCACGGCCACGCCTTGCGCAGCCAGGAATTCGGCGGTGTCATCCTGGCCGGGCTCCGACAGCACGGTGAGATTGCAACGGTCGATCACTTTCAGGCCACGCGAGCGGCCTGCGCGCACAAGTTCGCGGAATTGCGGATGCAGTTCCGGCGCGCCACCGGTCAGGTCCAGTGTATGCAGCACGGGAGCCGTGTCCATCAGTTCGATGAGGCGCGCGATGCCGCGGGCATCCACCGCTTCGTGACGCTTCGGCCCGGATTCCACGTGGCAATGGGTGCAGGCCATGTTGCAGCGCGCGGTCATGTTGACCTGCAGGATTTCCAGCGGCGTGCGTGTCAGTGCGAGGCCATGGCGCTGCAGCGTGCGCGCGAATGAACGCGTGGGTGCCGCGAGGACCGCGTTCATGGCGTCGTTCCGGTGCCTGTGAACCGGATGTCACCGAAGTAGCTGATGGTTGATTCTCCCGTGTTGTCCGTATCCACCGCGATCGCAATTCCGCTGATGCTTGGCGGTGCAGTGCCGAACGCGCGTTTGTAGTCGACGGAAATGTCTCGCTGCAGTGATACCCATTGGCCTTGTCGTGCCCGGCCACTGGTCGCCACGATCATCTTGACGAAGCCGGTATAGGGATTGTCGCGAATCGTGCCAACTGGTTGTTTGTTGTCCCAGACATAGCAGAGCGCTGCCGGCGGCAACTGGTCGCCATAGCGAGCGCGGCCAAGTTTGTAGGCGATGCGTTCGCCGAACGACATCTGCGCCGGCTGCCGATCAAAGAAGACATACAGGCGCGCCGCATAGTCGTCGCCCGCCTTGGTTGTCAGATCTGCCTTGTCGAGCACGCGCTCGGTCTTCCAGCGCCAGCGCAAATGCTGGCCGGCAACCGGAGCGACATTAAGCGTGTAGCGCAAGGAGGCCGCAGCATTGTCCGCACGTGCGCGCAACACGGTGGCGCCGCTGTCATCGACCAAGTCGAAGCGGGTCTGGTGTTCCACTTCGGGAATCGGCTGCACGCTCCAGCCCGCCGGCAGTGCGGCGCCCGCTGCCGTGCTCGAAAAACGCGCGGGTTGAGCCGCGCTTGCCAGCAGGGGCAACGGCGCGAGCAGCCAAATCCAATGCATGTTTCGGCTCATGCGCCTCCACCCCGCTTCCAACGGTGATAGCGCTCTGCCAGCCGCAACAGTTTTTCAGGCTGATGGCGTTTACGACGCTCGCCGGCGACTGATTTGATTGCTTCGGCGAAGGTCGGATAGGCGAATACTGTGCCCAAGATCTTGTCTAGGCCAATCCCCTGTTTCATCGCCAGTGCGAACACCGCGATCAATTCGCCAGCACGCTCGCCGACCACGCTGGCGCCCAGGATCTTGTCCTTGCCTGGCGCGACCAGCACCTTGACGAAACCAGCGGTGGCGCCTTCTGCGATGGCGCGATCAAGCTCGGACAGTTCGTATTTCACCACCTCGACCTCGATGTCCTGTTCCTTCGCCTCGGCCTCGCTCAAGCCCACGCGCGCCGCCTCGGGTTCGGTGAACGTGCAGGCCGGCAGCACGCGGTAATCCGCGCGGAACGACTTGATGCCGCCGAACAGCGCATTGACCGCGGCATACCAGGCCTGGTGCGCGCCGGCATGGGTCAGCTGAAACGGGCCGGTGACATCGCCGACGCAGTAGATGTTGGGAAAGCGCGTGCGCAGGAATTCGTCGGTCTCGATGGTCTGGTTCTTGCGCAGGCCAAGATCAAGTATGTCAATGCCATAGCCTTCGACATTCGCGCTGCGGCCGATCGCCACCAGCATTGCATCGAATGGCACCTCGGCCTTGTCCTTGCCATGTTCGACGACCAGCGTCGGCGACGTGCCAGCCTTCACCTCCACCGCCTTGTGGGCGAGGCGCACATCCACGCCATCGTGTTCCAGTGCAGCCTGCACCACGGCGGCGACATCACGGTCTTCGCGACCTAGCAATTGCTGGCCCATCTCGATAAGGCTGACGTCGCTGCCGAGGCGCGCAAACGCTTGTGCGAGTTCGCAGCCGATGGGTCCACCGCCCAGGATGACCAGCCGCTTCGGCAGCTGCTCAAGATTCCAGATCGTGTCCGAGGTCAGGTAATCGACCTCATCCAGCCCAGGAATCCTTGGAATCAGCGGGCGACCGCCCGTGGCGATCACGATGTTGCGCGTCGTCAGCGTCCTGCCGTCGATCTCCACTTCCCAAGGCGACACGATCATCGCCTCGCCTTGGATCACATCGACGCCCAGCTTGCGGTAACGCTCAGGCGAGTCGTGCGGCGCGATGCCGCG
>JBDSGA010000244.1:0-9841 GCA_039919235.1 Thermomonas sp.
CCCTCCTGCGGGTACGTGCGTTCTGCGGACACATGCCGCCATGGCAGGCACGTTAGGCGTAAGCACCGCGTTCCGGCATTGGACGTTCGGACAATGGGCCGCACGCGTGGCAAGCCGGAGACTCGCAACCATGTACCGGCGCCACGATGGCGCGTGGAACGTGGTGGATGGAGTTGTTAATGGAATTTCTGATCGTGCTTGCCGCGTTGTGTTTCCTGATGTTCGTGGCCTACCGCGGGCACAGCGTCATCTTGTTTGCGCCGGTGGCGGCCTTGGGCGCGGTGCTGCTGACCGACCCACACCTGGTCGCGCCGATGTTCACCGGATTGTTCATGGACAAGATGGTAGGGTTCCTGAAACTCTATTTCCCGGTGTTCCTGCTTGGCGCGCTGTTCGGCAAAGTGATCGAGCTTTCGGGGTTCTCAAAGTCGATTGTTGCGGCAACGATTCGCGTGGTGGGTGCACAACGCGCGATCCTGTCGATCGTGCTGGTGTGCGCACTACTGACGTACGGCGGCGTCTCGCTGTTCGTGGTGGTGTTCGCGGTCTACCCGTTCGCCGCCGAACTCTTTCGCCAAGGTGACATCCCCAAGCGACTGATCCCCGGCACGATCGCGCTGGGCGCGTTCACCTTCACCATGGACGCGCTGCCCGGCACGCCGCAGATCCAGAACATCATCCCCACTACTTTCTTCGGCACCACGACCTGGGCCGCGCCGGTGCTTGGCACCCTCGGCGGCGTGTTCATCCTGATTGTTGGCCTGACCTACCTCGAATCACGTCGGCGCGCTGCGCTCAGGGCCGGCGAAGGCTATGGCGACGCGGCAACTCTACTCAACGAGCCTGCACCGTTCACCGGAGGCAAGCTGGCGAATCCGCTGATCGCGATCCTGCCGCTGCTGATCGTCGGCATCGTCAACAAGGCATTCACCGTCTGGATCCCGCAGGCCTATGGCGCAAGCTACAGTTTCGACCCCGCAGTCGTCGGCAGCGCGGCGCCCGTGGTGCAGGAAATCTCCAAGGTCGTCGCTATCTGGGCGGTTGAAGGCGCACTTTTGACGGGTATCGCCTGCGTCTTGCTGTTCGCGTGGAAACCCGTGAGCGCGGGCTTCGCCGAAGGCAGCAAGTCCGCGATTGGTGGCGCTTTGCTGGCGGGCATGAACACTGCATCGGAATATGGATTCGGCGCAGTGATCGCCGCCCTGCCCGGCTTCCTGGTGGTCGCCAATGCGCTTGGTTCGATCCCGAATCCGTTGGTCAACGAAGCGGTCACCGTCACCGCGTTGGCCGGCATTACCGGTTCCGCATCAGGCGGGATGAGCATTGCCTTGGCCGCCATGTCGGAGACCTTCATCACCAATGCGAATGCCGCCGGCATCCCGATGGAAGTGCTGCATCGGGTGGCGGCGATGGCCAGCGGCGGCATGGATACCCTGCCCCACAACGGCGCTGTCATTACCTTGTTGGCAGTCACCGGCCTGACCCATCGTCAGGCCTACAAGGATGTGTTCGCAGTGACCATCATCAAGACGCTGGCGGTGTTCGTGGTGATCGGGTTGCATTACGCGTTCGGACTGACCTGACGCCCGCTTGTATTCGCGCCTGAAACGGCTTGCCAGCCAGCAGCTTGGCACGCACCATGGAGGCCATGAGCGAACTCGAATCTCCGCACCAACTGTCTCGCCACACCACGCCCACTTGGGAGGTGGAACTGCTGATTTCCGGCGTAGCGGTGTTCGCGATGTTGCAGCTGCCCGGTTGGCTGGATGACGGATTTTTTTCCATCCAGCCTCGTCTGGATAGCAAGTGGTACCAGCTTGCACTGCTGGTCTACTTCTATTCGAAGAGTGTTGCCGTCATCCTTGCTGCGACATTTGTCATCCACCTTCTGCTGAGAGCACGCTGGATCGCATTGGTCGGCATGCATTCCGTCTATCCGGGTGGAGTTCGTTGGGAAAAGATGCGCATGGGGCCCGTGCAGCGAGAGCTCACCGAACGGTCCCATTTATCGATGGAAACCATCATCGAAAGGGCCGACAACCTGGCCACAACGATCTTCGCCATGGGAGTTGCCATGGCATTGACCATTGTCACGCTCACTGGACTGCTGGCATTCGTTTTTACGGCAACCAATGGCCTGATCTGGCTGAGCGGATGGAAAGATGATTTCGGACAATTCCCGTTATTGATAATCGCGATGATCTTCCTCTCGATCGCCGTGGTCACCAACCTGGATCGTCGCTACGGGGGGCGATGGTTGAAGGGAGGTCTGATGTACCGCCTCACCAGCACGACATACATGCTGATCTCCCGTGCCGGCCTTGGCCGCAGCAACAATCGCATCATGGCCTTGCTGTCAAGCAACAGTGGCGACTGGCTCATGCTTGCTATCCCCATTCTGGTCGTGGGTGGTGCGGTCTCGGGCGTGATGCTCGCTTATTCCGGCATGCGCGACGTCACCAAGTTGGGCAGCTACAGCTTGTTCCCCGCAGCAGATGGCGCCACCCTTGATTCGGCAAATTACAACGACTCACGGGATCCTGCACGCGACCCTGCGGTTCCATTCGTGCAGTCCATGGTAGTGACAGGTCCTTACCTGAAGCTGGTCGTGCCGTACGAGCCACGTCGCGACGGTCCGGCGTTGCGGCGGGACTGCCCAGTCTCGGGAAAAACCAGTAGCGAGCGCAACGCAAGCTTGCTCACGTGCTTGGGAAATTTGCATCCCGTGTCCATCGACGATAGACCCATCGCCAATCAGCGCTATGAACCCGCCAGCGATCCCCGGACGGACCGCCCTGCACTGCTGACGATGATCGATATCCGCTTGCTCGCCCAAGGTCGCCACGAACTGCGTGTTGGGCGTGCGCCTGCGCTGACGCCCTCCTCCGCTGAAAAGGACGCTGCAGCCAGTTCCAATACTGACCGCTACATCATCCCGTTCTGGCGCTGAGCCTGCGACAAAGCGCCAGTAAAGTCGTCGGGTGACCGCCATGCTTCGCAAGATCATTCACGTCGACATGGACGCGTTCTATGCGTCGGTGGAACAACGCGACGATGCGTCCCTTCGCGGCAAGCCCGTGGTCGTCGCCTGGCGCGGCGCACGTTCGGTGGTGTGCGCGGCTAGCTACGAGGCACGCACTTTCGGCGTGCGTTCCGCTATGCCAGCGATTCGAGCCGAGCGCCTATGCCCGGACGCGATTTTCGTGCCGCCGGATTTCACTCGTTACAAAGCGGCATCACGACATATCCGCGAGATCTTCGCGCGGCATACCGACATGATCGAACCGCTGTCACTCGACGAAGCTTATCTCGACGTCACCGAGCCCAAGCAGGACCTCGGTAGCGCCACTGCGATTGCCAAAATAATCCGCGATGCCATTCGCGAAGAAACTCGATTGACCGCATCGGCCGGCATCGCGCCAAACAAATTCCTGGCCAAGATCGCCAGCGACTGGAACAAGCCCGATGGCCAATTCGTGCTCAGGCCTGGCCAAATCGACGCGTTCCTCGCACCCCTGCCGGTCGCTCGCCTGCCCGGCGTGGGCAAGGTGATGGAAGCGAAGTTGGCCACGCTCGGCATCAAGACTTGCAGCGACCTGCGCGACAGCGGCGCGGAACGGCTGGCACACCACTTCGGTCGCTGGGGATTGCGCCTGCACGAACTGTCGTTCGGCATCGATGAGCGCGCGGTGCAACCCGAACGTCCCACCTTGCAAGTTTCCGCCGAAGACACCTTCGAGCATGACCTTCTACTGGAAGACTTGCAGCCACATATCCAGCGGCTGGCAACAAAGGCCTGGGCAGGCTACCTGCGCGAACGTGAGCAGCACCCGGACCGGATCGCGCGCACGGTGGTGTTGAAACTCAAGACTGCCGATTTCTGCACACTGACGCGCAGCCTGACCGGACCGGGGCCGCCCACCAGCGAAGCGATCCTTGCCCACACTGCCAGCGGGTTGCGCGAACGTGTCGAGCTGCCTCCTGACACACGCTACCGATTAGTTGGCGTGGGCCTGTCGGGTTTCGCCGAGCCCGACGGCAGTCCCGGGCAAGATGACCTGTTCCGTGCACCCGCCGATCCGTGAGTGGCGTCCAATCAGCGAGAGCCTACATCTGGAACATTCACTCCGTTGCCGCGCGCTAGGCTTGTGAGATGACCCTAGGATTGCCCACCGACGCGTTGCCAGACGAGGCGTTGCCGACATCACGTATCGGCAATGACTTGCGCGGCCTCGCGCAACTGCTGGTAAGCAGTATCACCACCACCACCGATCTCGCGGAAAGCGTGCATGCGAGCATCTTGGGCGTACCTGCACGACTGGCGGGCAAGCCACCCAGCACGCGCACCAGAGGAATACCACGAATCGCCTACCACGGCGTGCGCACCACCGCGACGCTGGTTGGATCCGCGCTTGACGATGTATTGGTCCGGCTTCCATCGCACTGGGGTCAGACGGCACTTTCCCCCCGCCGTGAAGCCATGCTGGCGGTGCTCAATGGGGTGATGGGTGACCACCTTGCGGCGACCGGCAATCCGCTGGCGCTGTCGGCCGCGCTGCGCATCAACGGTCGTCCACTGCGGCTGGGCCAGCAGGCGTGGCCGTCCAACGTGGCGTCGCCATCGTCGCGGCTGTTGGTGCAGGTCCATGGCTTGTGCATGAACGACCTGCAATGGCGGCATCGCGGCCACGACCACGGCGAACAGCTGGCTGCCGAGCATGGCTATACGCAGGTCAACCTGCACTACAACAGCGGCCTGTCGATCGCCAGCAATGGCCGCGCGTTCTCGGCCCTGCTGCAACAACTGCTGGATAGCTGGCCGGTGCCAATCGAGCGCTTCGCCATCGTCAGCCACAGCATGGGCGGCCTGGTCGCACGTGCCGCAATCCTCGACGCCACGCGGCAGTCGCGATCATGGGTGCAACAACTGGACCAGATCGTGTTCCTGGGTACACCGCATCACGGCTCGCCGCTCGAGCGTGCCGGCAACATGCTGCAAACCGCGCTTGGACTGACACCGTGGACCGCGCCGTTTGTCCGTCTCGGGGAACTGCGCAGTGCCGGCATCCAGGACCTGCGCCATGGAAAGATCGACGACGAACATCCGCGCGGCGTTCCCCGTGCAAGACAATTACCTGCGGGGATTCGCGCGTATGCCGTAGCGGCCTCTACCCAGTCGGCCAGCGTCGCCCGCGGGGGCCGCGCGCTGCGTGGCGATGGGCTGGTGCCGGTTGCCAGTGCGCTTGGCCAACACCACGATTCGCGGCTCACGCTGAAGATCCCGCCAGCACACCAACAGCTGGTGGAGCGCACGGGACATGTGGAACTGCTCAGCAGTCCCGTCGTGTATCGCCACCTGCGTACTTGGTTGGCCTAGGCTTCCGCAGCCACCCGGAAATCCCATACGCTTGCGCGCATGGAACAAACGTCCGGCACGCTCACCCGCTCCCAGTTCAAGACCCTGTCGCTGGCCGCGCTCGGCGGCGCGCTGGAGTTCTACGATTTCGTGATCTTCGTGTTCTTCGCGACCACGATGGGCGCGCTGTTCTTCCCGCCAGACATGCCGGAATGGCTGCGGCTGGTGCAGACCTTCGGCATCTTCGCCGCCGGTTACCTGGCGCGGCCACTCGGCGGGATCGTGATGGCGCATTTCGGCGACCTGCGCGGGCGCAAGCGCATGTTCATGCTCAGCATCCTGTTGATGGCGATCCCAACCCTGTTGATGGGTTTGCTGCCGACCTATGCGCAGGTTGGCGTGATTGCGCCACTGCTGCTGTTGCTGCTGCGGATCATGCAGGGCGCGGCGATTGGCGGGGAAGCACCGGGCGCATGGGTATTCGTCACCGAGCACGTCTCGCCGCGCCATCGCAACCTGGCCTGCGGCGCGCTCTCCGCCGGGCTGTGCGCCGGCATCCTGATTGGCTCGGTGGTCGCGCGCACGCTCAATGCGGAACTCGACGAAGCGCAAGTGCAGGCGTGGGGATGGCGTTTGCCGTTCCTGCTCGGCGGCGTGTTCGGCTTGGTCGCGATGTACCTGCGCCGCCTGTTGCATGAAACGCCGGTGTTCATCGACATGCAAGCGCAACGCATGCTGTCCGCCGAAGTACCACTCATGAGCGTCCTGCGCGAACACCGTGGCGCGATTGTCTTGGCGATGCTGCTGACCTGGCTATTGACCGCTGCCGTGGTGGTGACGCTGTTGATGCTGCCCACATTTCTGCAAGGACTTGGCGTGGATCGCGGCGCGGCCTTGTCGGCCAACACGCTGGCGATCACTGCCACCGTCATCGGCAATCTGGTTCTGGGTTGGCTGGCCGATCGCTTCGGTGCAGGCCGCGTGCTGGGGCTGTGCAGCGTCCTGCTCGGAGCGAGTTTCTGGATGTTCTACAGCGCCGCGCTGGCAGGCCACTTCCCGCCCGCGCTGTATGTGCTCGCCGGTTTCAGCGTTGGACTGACTGCGCTGGTGCCAGCGATCGCCGTGTCGGGATTCCCTGCTCCAGTACGATTCTCTGGCCTGTCGTTTTCCTACAATGTGGCGTATGCAATCGCTGGCGGGCTGACGCCTGTGTTACTCAGCCTGGCGATGAAGGGCAACCCCGCTGCGCCGATGCACTACATGGTCGGCATGGCAGTGCTCGGCGTGTGCCTCGGGATTTACGTGACGATGCGGCGACCACATGTCGTGACCTGACCGGGACCGGAAGCACACACCGCTGTCAACGGGTTACGCCGATCCAGCGCCGCGACGACAATGGCAGCCATTATTTCCGCTGCAGCAGGTTCCGCCGCACATGACCCAGCTTTCCGCCGCGCTCGCGCGCAAGCTCGCCCAGACGATTGCCGACGAAATCGGCGCACAGACCACGCAAGTGCTGGCGGCCGTCGGCCTGCTCGACGAAGGCGCAACCGTGCCCTTCATCGCGCGCTACCGCAAGGAAGTCACCGAGGGCCTGGACGACACCCAGCTGCGCAACCTCGAAACGCGCCTGGCCTACCTTCGTGAGATGGAAGACCGGCGCGCCACGATCCTGGCCAGCATCGGCGAGCAGGGCAAATTGACCGATGAATTGCGCGCAGAGATCGATGCTGCAGAGAACAAATCGCGACTGGAAGACTTGTACCTGCCGTACAAGCAGAAGCGCCGCACCCGCGCCCAGATCGCGCGCGAAGCCGGGCTGGAACCGTTGGCTGATGGCCTGCTGCAGGACCCGACCCGCGTGCCCGAAGACTTCGCCGCCAGCTTCGTCGATCCTGACAAGGGCGTGGCCGATGCCAAGGCCGCACTGGAAGGCGCACGCGCGATCCTGATGGAGCGCTGGGGCGAAGACGCTGCATTGCTCGGCGAACTGCGCAGCTGGCTCGACAGCAATGGCCTGATCCGCTCAAAAGTCGTGGCAGGCAAGGAAGCCGCAGGCGAAAAATTCCGCGATTACTTCGACCATGTCGAATCGCTGGCGAAGATTCCGTCGCACCGCCTGCTCGCCCTGTTTCGTGGCCGCCGCGAGGAATTCCTGCGGGTCGAGCTCGACCCGGGTAGCGATCTTGAGGCCGGCAATGCCTACGCTGAAGGGCGCATCGCGCTGCACGCTGGCACCGCCGAGCGCGGTCGCGCGGCCGATGCCTGGCTGCGCAATGCTTGCCGCCTGGCCTGGCGCGCCAGGATTCACTTGCACTTGATGCTGGATCTGTTCAACCAGGCGCGCGAAAAGGCCGAGGCCGAAGCGATTACGGTCTTTGGCGACAATCTCAAGGATCTGCTGCTGGCGGCGCCCGCCGGGCCCAAGGCGGTACTCGGGCTGGATCCTGGCCTGCGCACCGGGGTCAAGGTTGCGGTGGTGGATGCGACCGGCAAACTGGTCGCCACCGACACGATTTATCCGCACGAGCCACGTCGGCAATGGGATGCGTCGCTGGCATCCCTGCGCAAGCTGTGCGTGGCCCACGACGTGGAACTGATAGCCATCGGCAACGGCACTGCCAGTCGCGAGACCGACAAACTGGCCGGCAACCTCATCAAGCTGCTGGCGAATGCCAAGCTGCAAAAGGTCGTGGTCAGCGAAGCCGGCGCGTCGGTGTATTCGGCCTCGCAATTGGCCGCAGACGAGTTCCCGAACCTGGACGTGTCGATCCGCGGTGCGGTGTCGATTGCGCGCCGCCTGCAGGATCCGCTGGCCGAGCTGGTCAAGATCGAACCGAAAGCCATCGGCGTGGGCCAGTACCAGCACGACGTCGACCAGTACCGGTTGGCGCGCACGCTGGACGCGCGCGTCGAGGACTGCGTGAATGCCGTCGGCGTGGATGTAAACACCGCTTCCAGCGCCTTGCTGGCGCGGGTGTCGGGACTATCCTCAAGCGTGGCAGAGAACATCGTGATCCACCGCGATGCGAATGGCGCTTTCGCCTCGCGCAAGGCGCTGATGAAGGTGCCGCGGCTGGGCGAGAAAACCTTCGAGCAATGCGCCGGCTTCCTGCGCATCGCTGGCGGCACGCAACCGCTGGATGCCTCGTCGGTGCACCCCGAGGCCTATCCCGTGGTCGAGCGCATCCTCAAGGCCAGCGGCCGAGAGGTGCAGCAGATCATCGGCGACAGCACGTTCCTGCGCGGGCTGGACGCCACGCAGTTCACCGACGACACCTTCGGGCTGCCAACCGTGCGCGACATCCTGCTTGAACTGGAAAAACCCGGCCGCGACCCGCGCCCAGAATTCAAGGCAGCCACCTTTGCCGAGGGCGTGGAGGACATCAAGGACCTGCGCCCCGGCATGATCCTGGAGGGCGTGGTGAGTAATGTGGCCGCGTTCGGCGCCTTCGTTGATATCGGCGTGCACCAGGACGGCCTGGTCCACATCTCCGCGCTGGCCGACACGTACGTGAAGGATCCACGCGAGGTGGTGAAGGCCGGCGATATCGTCAAGGTGAAAGTGATGGAGGTGGACATTGCGCGCAAGCGCATTGCGCTGTCCTGCCGCATTGGTGACGAACCGGGCCAAGCAACGCCACGCACGTCCGGGGAGCGCGATAACAACCGCAATGCCACATCACACACATCGCGTGTTGCACCTCGCAACAACGGACCGCAGCAACGGGCGCCTGCCGCGCGCCCGCAGACCCAGGCCGCGCCCTTCAACGGCGCGATGGCGGATGCGTTGAAGGGATTGAAGCGCGGCTGATCGCGCCCCCCGCGCCGCCAGTTATGGCGGCGCGGGTAAAGGCGATCAAAAAGCCTGGTCGAACGCGACCTCGCCCTGCACGCCCACCTGATACGCCGACACCCGGCGCTCGAAGAAATTGGTGAGTTCCTGCACGTCCTGCAGGTCCATGAACGGGAACGGATTGCGCGACCCGAAATGCCGCGGCATGCCGAGCTGCAGCATGCGCTGGTCGGCGCAGTATTCCAGGTACTGGCGCATATCCTTGATCGACAATCCGGCCACGCCGCCACTCAGCGTGTCTTCGGCGAAGGCGACTTCGCATTCGACCGCCTCGCGCATCATTTCCACGACCTGGGCCTTCAGGTCGTCATCGAACAAGTCGGGCTCTTCCTCACGCGCGGTGCGGATGACTTCAAACGCAAACGCCATGTGCGCGCTCTCATCGCGGAACACCCAGTTGGTACCCGACGCCAGGCCGTGCAGCAACCCGCGCGACCGCAGGTAATACACATAGGCAAACGCGCCGAAGAAAAACAGGCCTTCGATGCAGCCCGCGAAGCAAACCATGTTGAGCAGGAACTGGCGGCGTTGCTCGCGGGTTTCGATGCGTTGCAGGCCTTGCAGCGAGTCGATCCACTTGAAGCAGAACTCCGCCTTGCGCCGGATCGAGGGAATGTTCTCGACCGCGG